>CBDUBK010000001.1:0-30723 GCA_965365375.1 uncultured bacterium
CATTTGCTGCAACTCACCGAGTATAACACGGGGCTGAACGCGAGGATCGGTTTTCCGAATGAACATTTATCAGGCGGGCACATTGAAGAGTTATCCAAACCTATGTACAGTACCTGCATCGGATTGATCCTCAAAGGCTACAACGATTATGAGAACAAGATGAAACAGTTTGAACGTGAGTTTGTGAAGGTAGAAGCGAAGGGCATACTGCAGCAGGAAGCAGTCGTCGCACCGGAATTCGCTGCTGTGGAAGAAGAGATACTGCCCGCGAAGCCAAAGCAACGCAAGACGTTAAAAAACTTCATGGACACTTTCAAAAACAATCTCATCGAAATGTTTAAGGAAGAAGAAGACACAAAGTTCTAACCAAATACTAACTTCGTTGCTCCGTTACCGTTAGTTACTGCGCTTCGAAGCCGAATGGCAACAACAACTTACCGGATATCGTCAAACAAACAACAAACAATCACACCCAAATTCATTCAACATGATCCATTTTGATTTGCCTAAAGAGCAATCCTCCATCATCAAGGTTATTGGCGTTGGCGGCGGCGGAAGCAATGCGGTTAACCACATGTATTCGCAGAACATCGACGGGGTAAATTTTATCATATGCAATACGGATGCACAGGCAATTGCGCTAAGTAAGGTTCCTAATAAGATCCAGCTTGGCCCGCATCTCACGCAAGGCCTTGGCGCAGGCGCTAATCCAGCAATCGGGCGGCAGGCGACTGAAGAAAGCCTTGAAGAAATAAAGCGGATCCTGGAAGTCAATACGAAGATGGCTTTCATAACTGCCGGCATGGGTGGTGGAACCGGTACTGGAGGTGCGCCCATTCTTGCCAAGATCTGCAAAGACCTCGGCATCCTTACTGTCGGTATCGTAACAACTCCCTTCGCATATGAAGGAAAAAAGCGAATTGCACAGGCAGAAGCAGGCATCATGCTTCTGAAGAGTCATGTGGATACGTTGTTGGTCATCAGTAACGATAAACTGCGACACCAATTCGGGAATCTGAAGATGAAGGAAGCTTTCGCCAAAGCTGATAACGTTCTCGCAACCGCCGCGAAGTGTATTACAGACGTGATCAATAGTACGGGACAGATCAACGTCGATTTTGCGGACGTTTGTACCGTTATGAGTAATGGGGGCGTTGCAATACTTGGTAGTGCAACGGCAACGGGTGAGAATCGTGCCCAGGAGGCGATTGAACTTGCTCTTGCCTCTCCGCTTCTAAATGATAATGATATCCGCGGCGCGAAATGGATCCTTATCAATATCAATTCTTCTGAAGGTGAACATGAATTCACAATGGACGAAGTGGAGATCATCCAGAATTACCTATTGAGCCAGGCAGGCGAGGATACGGACGTGATCCTTGGACTGGGTTATGATAATACCCTGGGTTCCCAGATCGGCATCACGCTGATTGCGACCGGATTCCAGCACAAGGATCCTTTCACCAAAAAAGAAACACCCAGGAAACAGGAGATCAAAGATGAAAAAATCGTAATGGTTTTAGGAGAAGAACCACTCCCAAAGCCTAAAGCCACCATCGAACCCAAAGCAGAGGATATCATGGCGCCCCGCCTCGTCGAGGAAGAGCAGCCGGATACTTTCCAGGTGATACAACCAGTTTTGGAAACACCAGCCGCCACTGTGAATTTTGTGGGGGAAAATGAAGAAGAAGAAACCGGGGCTGTTCAATTACATTTGAAGATCAGGGACGAAAAAGAGGAAGCAGACGAAGAGAAAAAAGAGCTGGAGCGTAAAAAACAATGGCTCGATGACCGTTTTGAAAAATTGCGCCTCTCCATCTTATCCGGCGAAACACCTGCTACAACATCATCTGATAAAAATACTTCACCGGCATCTGCAGTGTCGGGAGGTTATCTGGCCAGACCATCCAATATTTACGCAGAGTCCAAACCGGAAGTATCCACTTCCAAACCTGTAGAAGAACCGGTTCCGGCACCTGTTGCAAAAGTTGATGATCCGGAAATCATAGACATGCAACTGGTGATACGTAATGACATTCCTGCGGCGGATATGCCAATGAATCTTCAGACTCAACCCGAAATTGTTCGGGAAAACCAAAAGCCTCACACCGATGACCCTGCGATGCAGGACGCGGAGGAGGATCAAAAAAGGAGAGCAGCAGAACGTTTACAGAAATTGCGCAACCTGTCGTTCAATTTAAATGCTGCTGATCCAAACAACGAGTTTGAATCGGTTCCGGCTTACATCCGCCGCAATATGGAATTATACAACAGTCCCTCAACGGTTGAGAATTTCTACAGCAATTACCAGGTAAAAGACGAAGGCAATGGAAAGGGTGCTTCTATCAGCACCATCAATACTTTCCTGGATGGCAAAAAGCCGGATTAATCTCATTGAATATACTTGCCTGCAACTGCTTAATGTAAGGCTTGTGTTTTTAGTTGTTCCCCGCTGTTCGCAGCGGGGTTTTTTATGATGACCGTTATTTGTACTTGATCTTATAGCCGAGGATGATTGCCGAAAGTGCCAGGGTCACAACATTCGCGGCAATAATGGGGAAATTTTTACTGAATATTCCATAGGTAAGCCACAGGAGAACACCCGTAGTGAAGATCAGGTACATGCCGAGTGAAATGCCGCTGGTATCTTTTGTTTTGATGGTCTGAATGGCCTGGGGCACAAAGGAAATGGTGGTAGCCGCAGCTGCAAGAAAGCCAATAAGCTCGATCCAGTTCATAAATGAAGTTTACAATTCACCGGCAAAATAAATCTTCCGGGGAGATCGTTGTGATAAAAGTTCTACAGCCCTATCCGGGCACTGTGTTTGTAAAAAATAGGAAAAGCTCAGAAGATGGAAGTAGTAATTGTGTATAAGGGGGCTCTGGCATATTACAATATTGTTCGTGAAAAGGATGATGTATATACTGCCTATCTCAAAAACTACAACGGGTTTGAACAGCCACATAGTACCCTTACTCTGGTGAAAAGTATTCGTCACTGGACGGGCAGCGTGGAGGATGATGAACTATTATTCGAGCTGGGTAAGGCAATTGAAAGAGGACAGACCGCCGATACCTTATTCCCTCCCCGCAAAGACAATCCTACCATTATGGATAATCTCGTATAAAAAAAGGGACCCATGGTCCCTTTTCTATTTGACAACGATCTTAAGTTACAGATCTCTTTTTTTGTTCAGCCTGTAACAAAGCAACCAGGTGAGGGTTGTAAATATGATGGTATATATGATATGTTCATTTACCTCCGCCAGGATGCTGTTATACCTTTCTTCACTAAACCTGCCAACAAAGGGCGGTACAGGAATAATGCGGTTTGAGATCTCGAATGGAAGGAACCTTCCTATATCCCCCGCATAAACCGAGGCCAATCCCACCAGTAATTTTTCCAGGATGATCTTGTAAAAAAGAAAAATACCAAGAGCTATAAATGCTTTTCTCGTGATAAAGGCAATCAGGAAGGCTACTGACAACTGCGAGAAGGTCTGCAGGAAGAAAAATAAAATGTATTCAGTTTTACCCCACATGTTCCCGTCACTTTCATTGATGTTGAGAGAGCCGATCATGATACTGACCAGGATATAGATCAGGGTGGTGATCAGTGAAATGATCAGTACATCCACAAATTTTGCGGTCATAAACTGGTTGCGGCTCCAGCCATCAATGATATTCTGCCGGTGTGTCTTGAAAGTATATTCATTGGTAATGAACATGATTACAAGAATGGATGGAATAAAAATAAATATGGAAGAAGCAAAGGCAACCGTATGCCAAACTTCTGGAAAAGTAAAGGGGTTGCCGATCAGGAACTGCATCATGGTCCTGGTGTTGGCATCACCTTTTTGAACAAACTCCTTATAGATCTGGTAAAAGATATAATTCACACCGGGATAGGAGAGTGCTACTATCAGCGCCATCCACCAGAAAGCCGGGTAGTTGCGGATCTTCAGCCACTCTGTTTTTATAAGATTACCCATAAGATTTTTATTAGTTGTTGGTTAATTCAAAGAAGCGGGCTTCCAGCCTTTTTTTCTTTAGGAGTAAATGATTTAATACAATGCCTTTGCTGAAACAGTAACTATTGACATCTTCAAGTCTTGCACTTCCTTTTGGCAGGGTAAGATGCACCGTGCCGGCTGCGTCGTGGATATGCACATGCTGGCTGAATTCTTTCAGTGCATTGGCCAGCTGGTTCAGGTCAGCGGCGCTTACTTCCACTACATCTTCATCCTGCATAATCTCATCTACAGCACCGGTAGTAAGTAATTCGCCGGTTTTAAGAATAGCCGCATGCGTACATACTTTCTCTACTTCATCAAGCAGGTGACTGGCCATGATAATGGTATGACCAGCATTTTTTAATTCAACAATCAGCTCCCTGATCTCGGCAATACCAACAGGGTCCAGTCCATTTGTCGGTTCATCAAGTACCAGCACCTTAGGACTTCCCAGTAATGCCGCCGCAATGGCAAGCCTTTGCTTCATACCGAGACTGAATGTTTTGAATTTGCTTTTACGGCGCTCGTATAATTTTACTTTTTTCAGAACGGCTTCCACATCTGACAGGGAACCACGGCCGCTGATGCTTTGTGTAACCTTCAGGTTATTCAAAGCGGTCATGTAATGATAGAAATTGGGTGTCTCCAGCAGGGAACCGATCTTTTTTCTTTGTTCAGGTGAACCAGGATGACCGAACCAGAGAAAATTTCCCGTATCTGATTTTAATACGTCGAGGATAATACTGAGCAGGGTGGTCTTGCCACTTCCGTTGGGCCCCAGGATGCCAAAAACACTTCCCTGTGGCACTTCAAAGGACACATTGCTCAGGGCCTTGATGCGGCCATATGATTTGCTGACGTTCTGGATTTGCAGTACTGCACTCATAAGCGTTGGTTTGAAATAGGTTTTGAAGATAATGCAAGGCTATTGTTCGGGCAATCTAATTTATACCAATGCCTGTTTTACCGGTGCCAATCTTCTTTTTAGTTTCTTTGCCTCTATGGAAAAGGTTCTGATAACAGGCGGTACGGGCATGCTGGGAACAGCACTCAGGCAGCGCCTGGTTGAAAAAGGTTACGAAGTGATCATTCTCACAAGGAAAAAAAGATCGCCAGGTAATCAAACCAGCTATGCGGCCTGGGATGCAGAAAAAGGTTTCATTGAAGAAAATGCCATAAGCGAAGCTGATCATATTGTGCACCTTGCAGGAGCCAATCTTGCTGAAGGACGGTGGACAGAGAAGAGAAAAAAAATATTCAGGGACAGCCGGGTAAAAACCGGTGAGTTGCTGGTTCATGCATTGGCAACGATTCCCAATAAAGTGAGAACAGTGGTAAGCGCATCGGCAATCGGTTATTATGGTCCGGATGCTTCCAATCCCAGGCCTTTTGTAGAGGACGACAATCCTGACAATGATTTTTTAGGAACGCTGGTCCAGCAATGGGAAGGAGCCATTAAGCCCGTACAACAACAGGATAAAAGACTGGTCATTTTCCGTTTTGGCATTCTGCTCAGTACATCAGGCGGGGCATATGAAGCATTCAAGAAACCTTTGAAGTTTGGTGTCTCAGCTGTGCTGGGCAATGGTAAACAAATAGTAAGCTGGCTTCATATAGATGATGCTACGGGAATGATCCTTGAGGCCATTACCAATCCATCCCTGAATGGTGTGTACAATGCAGTAGCACCTCAACCAGTGAGTAATAAGCAACTGATGCAAAGCATTGCGCGGCATATTTCACCCAGGCATATACAATTAGCTGTTCCGGCTGTTTTCCTTAAGATCGGCCTGGGAGAAATGAGCATTGAAGTATTAAAAAGCGCTACGGTCAGTGCAGAAAAAATCAAGCAGGCAGGTTATGTTTTCCAGTACCCGGATATTGATTCTGCTATCCGAAAACTGGCGGCTTCCTGATCTCCGTTGATCCAAATTCTCCATGATCCCAATGGTAGATATTGGTGAACTCACCTACAATAGCACGGTGATTCCTGAATTCCAGTTTGTGCAGTTTCAGGTCATCCACGTCTTCCTGCCTTACCCTGCGGTGCATAGGATGCATTGTGCCTCCGGTAAATCCTGCCCTGATCTTTGGATCGTATTGAAAAGGCGGATCCACCAGGGTGCCCCGGGGATACATGATACCCGGTATGCCTTTACCGCGGAAATCCAGGTTATGGGGATGGGGCAGCCCGAGAGTATGTCCATATTCATGTGCCGCAGTAGTAGAACCCGCATATAAATTCTCCATTAAAAAATAACCGGTATTGCATCCCAGCCCGTCAACGAAAGATATGTTGCCGTGAATGAATTTTTCTATGCGGAAATAATTATTACGGGGATCAGTATTCTGCAATACTTCCAGTTCGGCTATGTTTTTTTTCAATTCTGCGGTAATTACAAACCTGATAGAGAAATGTGTATCATCAAGATAAATACTTGCGGCCGGCTCATTCCACATCCTTTCTATTTCCTCCCTGATATTTTCAGTTACGGTTTCATCAGCCATGTTTCCATATGTGATGATATTTGAATAAATGGTAATGGTCCTTTCCTGCCGGTTCAGTTCTGCTTCTCCCATCATTCCAGTTTTAAAGCAAATAATTTGATTGGTTCAGACCTGCCCTTCAATTCCATTGTACCTATCCTGGTTATGGAATATCCTGCCGGCTGTTCAAAATCCTTCATGAAATCTTCCGAGATCACAAAAGGTTCTTCGAGTTCGTTGCACATGCTTCGGATCCTGGCTGTGGTATTCATCGTATCCCCGCAATACACCAGGTCTTTTTTAATGATACCGATCGTTCCGGCAGTAACCTCGCCGGCATGCATGCCCACTTTGAATTTTGGCTGGGCCCCGTATCTTTTTTTATACCTGGGTCCCAGCCTTTCCATAAGATAGTTGGCATTCCTTATAAATTTAAGACTCTTGAGCTTATTGGCTGGTGTATTGAACCAGCTGATCACGATCTCGTCACCTACATACTGGTAGATCTCTCCATCATTTGCCATAATAGGAAGAGTGATGTCGTTGAAAAATGCCCTGAGCATGGTGAAGTATTTTTTATGGCCCAGGTCTTCCGCGATAGAAGTAGATTCATTGATGTCAAGAAAGATGAAGATCCTGTTTTCAATTCTTGGTTTGTGGTACTCCCCGCTCAGCATGATCCAGAACATGCCGGGACCATATTTATAGGTCACCTCAAGAAGGATAATGGAGATGATGGTCATCACACCCATGTCAACCATAAAGGAAACAAAAGTGTTGGTGTAAACCAGTTTGTTGAAAAAACTGTTGGTGAACTGTGCCAGGTCCTTGCTATAGTTGAGCAGGAAATACAGCATCACCAGGAAAAATGCGATCACGAAAAATAGGATGACCGTCAGAACGAGTTTAATGATGAGTGAAAGCCAGGCCGGGAGGTGATTGAAAGCAGGTTTGAGATAAAAAATGAGCACTGCATTGATAATAAAACCAATGATGCCAAAGGTTAAAGCAAACTCCATCAGCGAAACCCTCACACCCAGGTCATTGGTGGGGCGGATCAGGTTCACGAAGAACACCATACCGAAGATCACCCATATCAGCGAGATGCTTACGAGTGTTCTTAGCCGGTAGTAGAATAACCTGGTGCGCATATGGCTTGTTATGCAAAATTCATGCGCACTGCAGGCTGGTCATTGAGGCACAATTTTAGTTTCTCAATGGCTTACCACCTTTCAACACGCTTTGTATCCTTTCGAGGGTTTTCTTTTCTCCGCAAAGTGAGAGGAATGCTTCTCTTTCGAGGTCCAGCAAATATTGCTCGGTTACCATTGTGGGTTCACTCAGGTCACCGCCACACATCACGTAGGCCAGTTTTTTTGCAACTGTTGCATCGTGGTCTGTCGCATATCCGGCGCTGTGCATTCCATGAATACCGGCATACAATGCGCCGAGCGCGCTACGTCCAAGTACCTTCACATCTTTTTTCTGGACGGGTGTAACATAACCGCTTTCGTAAATTTCGATGACGGATCTTTTTGCTTCCGTGATCCTGCGGTTCTGGTTCATTACAATTTCATCCAGGCCCTTCCTGTATATGCCCAGTTCATAGGCTTCATGCCCGGATGTAGCCACTTTGGCTGTAGCGATATTTAAAAAACGGTTTTTAAGCGTGATGGTTTCAGGTTCATCTTCATGCATTTCTGCGGAAGCCCTTACTACGAATTCTTTAGTGCCTCCACCACCGGGTATGAGTCCTACCCCCAGTTCCACCAGTCCTGTATAGGTTTCAGCAGCTGCGCAGACCTTATCACTATGTAAACTGAGTTCACAGGCGCCACCCAGTGCAAGACCGTGCGGTGCAACCACAACGGGAATGGAAGAATACCGGGCCCTCATCATGGAGTTCTGGAAAAGTCGGATAGCCATATCCAGTTCATCATATTCCTGTTCTATGGCCAGCATGAAGATCATCCCTACGTTGGCACCGGCGCTAAAGTTCAATCCTTCGTTGGCAATCACCAGCCCTTTGTAATTTTTTTCCGCCAGCTCGATAGCCTTGTTGATCCCTGCAAGTACATCCCCGCCAATAGAATTCATTTTAGTATTCCACTGCAGTCCCAATACTTCATCACCAATATCGTAAACCTTGCAGCTGCTGTTTTTCCAAACGGTTTTATCCTGGTAATTACTCAGAACGATAAAGGCATCGCTGCCGGGTACAGGTTTATATGATTTTGAAGCCGGGTCGTATACAAGCGATTTCCCGTTTTCGATTTTATAAAACGAAGTATTGCCTGCTGCCAGCATTTCATCTACCCAGGGAGCTACTGCATACCCTGCGGCCTTCATGGCTTCAGTGGTCTTTTTTACACCGAGCACATCCCAGCTTTCAAAAGCACCTATTTCCCAGCCGAAACCGGCCATCATCGCATCATCAATACGGTACACTTCATCACTGATCTCGGGTATGCGGTGGGAGATATAGGAGAACAGTCCATAATGAAACTGTCTCAGGAATTCACCAGCCTTATCCGGGGCAGCAACCAGCATTTTCAAACGCTGGCGCAAGTCATCAACAGCTTTGGCTGCATCAACCGAAGCAAATTTTGGTTTTTGCCTGGGCTGGTATTGCAGGGTTTTAAGATCCAGGGTATGGATCTCTTTTTCACCACCGCTACCTTTTGTTTTTTTAAAAAAACCCTGGCCTGTTTTATCACCCAGCCATTTCTGCTCAACGAGTTTATCAAGCCATGCAGGAATGGCAAAAGTATTTTTCTGTTCGTCAGCTGGGCAATGATCATATACTCCTTTGGCAACTTTTACCAGTGTGTCAATGCCCACAACATCAGCGGTTCTGAAAGTAGCAGATTTGGGGCGGCCGATCAATGGTCCCGTCAGTGCATCCACTTCATCAATGGTCATCCCCAGTTTGTCGATCAGTCCGAAAATGGCCATCATCCCATAAACACCAATGCGGTTGGCTATGAATGCGGGAGTGTCCTTGGCAAGCACGGTGGTTTTACCGAGATAGAGATCACCATAGTGCATCAGGAAATCCACTATCCCGGGGTCTGTGGAAGGTGTGGGAATAATCTCCAGTAACCGGAGGTAACGCGGAGGGTTGAAAAAATGGGTTCCGCAGAAATGTTTTTTGAAATCTTCACTGCGACCTTCACTTAACAGGTGAATGGGAATACCTGAGGTGTTGGAAGTGATGAGCGTTCCTGGTTTACGGAACTGTTCCACTTTTTCATAAAGCGATTGTTTGATATCCAGTCTTTCAACCACTACTTCTATCACCCAGTCACAGGAGGTAATATCTTTCAGGTTATCATCGAAATTACCTGTCGTAATTTTTTTGATTACATCTTTTGTATAAACAGGAGAAGGATTGCTTTTGACAGCTGCCTGCAATGAATCATTCACGATTTTATTCCTGGCTGCTTTGTTATCCGATTCTTTTGCATCGCCGGGTACAATATCCAGTAACAAAACCTGCAAACCGATACCAGCAAAATGGCAGGCAATTCTTGAACCCATAACGCCTGATCCCAGAACAGCAACTTTCCTTATTATTCGCTTCTCCATAAAAATTAGTTAGTTATGCAACTATTTACCGAAGATAATAAAATCAGTCAAGAAATAAGCCCTGTGAAGGCCTGAAATAACAACCTCCGAGGTTAACTCGGAGGTTGTTACAAAAAAGAAATCGGTCAGCCCCCAGCTTAACCTTTCTTTTTCTTTATCTGGAAGGAACGGGAAATATTAAAACCGAAGAAAATATCACCATTACCCCAATCATATTCTGTATTGGCAAGGAAGGATCTTTCGTTCATCCCTTTTGAATTGGTGAAATGCAGCTGGAAAACATGGCCTCCTGTTTCAAAATCAAAACCAAGGGAAAGGGGATTATGAAAACCTGCGGATTCATTCTGGTTCACCACATAATGGTAGTCCACATTGAAAGAAATCCGCCTTGTCAGTTTGAACCGGCCACCGGCACCTATTGAAACCAGGTCATGCGGATCTTCTGTATTGGGAACAAGATTGCGGTGTACAACCGTAGGCATTACCTGTAAGGTTATGCTTTCGCTGAATTTTCTTCCTGCGATGAGTTGCCCGTAAAAAGCCATGCGGGAAGAGAAATAATTTTCCCTTGATGGATCCGACCATTTTAAAGTGGTAAGTGTACTGCCCGCAACCGCAACCAGTGAAAACGGCAGGGATGATGGTCCTGTCGACTGGTGAATGATCCTCCACTTCAGAAAACCATCCAGCTCTTTGTTGAAAGTGCTCCGGCCTATGCCTATTGTGAAATTATCACTGATGCCATAATCCAGCCCCAGCCGGACGGTAGCAGGGCCGTCAAGTCCGAAAAATTCATAAGCACCACCATTGATCCTTCCAAACCGGTGAAGGATCCTGAAATCCAGTACTCCGGGCCTCAGCATCTCCATGCTTTGCGCCATGATTACACGGGAAGATTTATAGGCATTATAAACATACTCTTTCTTCGGCGCATCATCTTCCACCATAGACAGCAGGTCTTCATCCTGTCCATAAACAAGGGGTGCAAAAAGCAGGCAGAATAATAAAGGAAGCAGCCCGTTTTTTATATTCATGATCAGGCTTTTAATGGTTCCAGTTTACAATCAACAGTGATCCTGATGCTATTGGAAATTTTATCCTTTACAACTGCAGGGATGCTGATCTTGTAGTCAGACAAAAGCAGGTTGAAAACAGATTCAATTTCAACCTTACCACCGCTTACTTTTATTTTACCCGTGGTTTCCACGTCATTTGTAACACCATGGATGGTCATTTTCCCCTTCACTTTGGCAGGGTAGGTTCCATCCTTTTTATAATTGATCTCTGAATTATTGGTGATGCTACCCTTAAATTCAGCCCTGGGATATTTATCGCTCTCTACATAGTTCTCATTGAAATGCTGTTGCATCAATTGCTTTTCAAATTCAAAACCTTTCATCTGTACTGCAAATTGAACCGCACCAGTTTTACTATCGAGGACTGCCGTGACAGTTTTGTTTTTTGCTTCAATATCTTCCAGCGATGCCTTGGAGAAAAAATCGATCTTACCTGTTTTGGTAAAATATTTTTCCTGTGCAAAACCGGTGATGGATAACAGGGTCATCGCAATAACTACGGACATTTTCATTTTCAACATGGTATTTCTGATTTAATAATTATTGGTTTATTTTTTTTCAACTACACTGGCAAAATTGAGTTCTACTGTTGTCCCGAGACTGGCCAGCAGGTCATCACCTTCAGCCTTACTGTAACCTGTGCACATTCCTTTTAATATGGCAGGAGATCCTGCACTGAGTTTCCGGTAATCACCCGTATGCCTGCGGTCAAGACTCACAGTTACAGAAGACGGATCACCTTCCACGCCCAAAACAACTGAGCCTGAACTGTCCACACTGATCACCTGCCCGCTTACTTCGAGCAGCTTGTCTACGTACTGGCGTCGTGCCATTGCTGAATCCTCATCAAATGCCCTGATCAGGTCTGTTGCACTGATGGTGATATCTGCTTTCTTCGATTTCAGGTCAGGGTTTTTTTGTTCAAACTTGTTATAGACAATAAAAGCTCCCAACGCTACTGCCAGCAATATGAGTAAGATGATAACGGTTCTTTTTTTCATTTTTTTCCTGGTTGCAGGTTCAAAGCTATTCGTCTCTTTTTACTTCAGCGCATTGGGGCTGGTAATCTTTCCCAAAATTTAATTTTCCGGGGCCCCTGCATCTATCCATGCCCTGATCTTACTGATATCACAACTGGTCAGCTTAGATGCACCCTGGGGCATAGGCGCATAGCCATTTGCATGGGTGATAGCACCCAACAAGCGGCCATCATCCACTTTTGCTTTTACATTCTGGTAACCCTGCAGGTTCACATTCCCGCTCGGAGAGGAACCTGAATGGCAACCCAGGCAGGAATTTCCAACTAGTATATTGGTAATGGTAGTTGAATAAGTAACATTCCCCGGCTGGCAACTGCCATACAATTCTTCCTCCACATCATAATAACAACCTGTCAGCAAAATGACAAGGATTAAACCGCCTAAGATCTTCCTGTTCATATGAGGCAATTAATTATTAGGTGCACTGGCATCAATCCATTTTTTAATCTGTTTCAATTCGCAGTCTGAAAGTTTGTTTCCATTCCTGGGCATGGCTGCATAACCCGGCATATGATTCACCGCTCCCCATAAACGCCCATCATTGATTTTGGCTTTCACCCCCTGGTAAGTTCCCAGGTCAATGCCACCAGAGGCCGAACTGCTGCTATGGCAACCCTGGCATTTGATACTGATGATATTTTTTATTGTTCCGCTATAACTCACACTCGTTGTATCGCATGCGCTGCTTGCGCAGGAATTATTTTTTGCACCCTGCATGATCCATTTCCTGATCATATCTCGCTGTTCCTGGGTCAACCTGTTGCGTGGTGGCGGTGGCATACGGTCATCGGGATCTGATTCATTGATTTTTTCCCAGATTTCGCTGTTGCCAGGACTCCCAGGTTGAACTTCCCCGGTGATCATAATACTTGTATAATCGGTCAATACCACTCCATCCTGGTGGGAAGCGGCATCATGGCAACCACTCACTGAGCAATTGGAAATCAAAACAGGTAAAACCTGTTGTTGAAAATATACCGTGTCCGGGCTGCAGCTTACAGTTGCAGGAGGTACGGGGTTCGGACCCGGTACCGGTTCTGTGCCGCCACCAGGAATCTCGTGTTTACAGGATAACACTGTAAGCAAAAGGGCAAATCCTGAGATCAGTAACGTGAGGGGGTGTTTCAATGCTAAACGGTTTATTTAGCATTGGTCAACACATGACATCATGATGTAACCAATCCTTCCGGGATTTTTATTAGAAACGGTTTTTTTAATGGTGTAGTTGCCTCGTCAGCGTACAGTTGAACCGTTTTGTGCAATGTTATCAGGATTCACAAGTATCAACCTGCCATCCGGCTGCTCGGCGGTCAGGATCATCCCCTGGCTTTCAATGCCTCTCATTTTTCGTGGTGCGAGATTGGCCACAACAATTACCTGCTTGCCTACCAGAGTTTCCGGTTCAAAATGCTGGGCAATACCGGAAACGATAGTGCGGGATTCAAATCCAAGGTCCACCTGTAGCTTTAATAATTTATCAGCCTTGGCAACTTTCTCCGCAGCGGTTACAGTACCGATACGCAGGTCAAGTTTTCCGAAATCATCATAAACAATTTCAGATTTTAAAGCTTCCAGAGAGGGAGCCGGGGTATTGTCTGATTTTTCTTTTTCCTGTTGCATGCGTGATTTTTCCAATCCTGATTTTAATTTCTCCACCTGGTACTGCACTTCTGCATCTTCTATTTTACGGAAGAGCAGTTCTGGTGCACGAAGGCTGTAGCCAGCACTGAGCAATTTCATCTTACCTGCATTTTCCCAGTCCAGCATTTTATCAACCACCTTCATCTGCTGAATCATTTTTTTTGCGGTGTTGGGTAAAAAGGGATTGATGAAAATGGCCAGGTTCGCGCATAACTGTAGGCAGATATGCAGGCAGTTGTCAATGGAAGCCTGCAGGTGATCTGCTGCGTCCTTATTGTCTTTTGAAGCTTCAAGTTTTTTGGCCAGGATCCAGGGTTCTTTTTCCTGCATGTATTTATTGCCGGTCCTTGACAGGTCAATCACAGCAAAAAGCGCATCCCTGAATTTATATTCTTCCAGCAGGCTTTCAATTTTTTGTTTAGCCTCCTGTATTTCTGCAATGATGGCCTTATCCTTTTCATCAATGATATCATTGTGAAACTTCGGCACTTTGCCCCCGGTGAGTTTATGCATCAGCACAAAGGTCCTGTTCACATAATTCCCGAAGATGGCTACAAGTTCGCTGTTCACCGCATCCTGGAAACCCTTCCAGGTAAATTCACTGTCCTTGGTTTCCGGTAGAATGGTGGTGAGATAATAACGCAGCGCATCTGCCAGTTGTGGTCCGCCGTTTTCTTTTTTGATGAAGTCATCAATATAATCCTGCATGTCGAGCTTCCAGTTGCGGCTGGTGCTCATCTTATCACCTTCCAGGTTCATGAATTCATTTGCGGGAACATTTTCCGGTACGATCAGCCCGTGAAGGTGCAGCATCACGGGAAAGATGATGCAATGAAAAACAATATTGTCCTTACCAATGAAATGTACCAGTTTGGTATCCTTGTCCTTCCAGTAGGGTTCCCAGTCTTTTCCATTCTCGATTGCCCACTGTTTCGTGGCACTGATGTAACCGATAGGCGCATCAAACCATACATATAATACTTTTCCTTCCGCTTCTTTCAATGGAACGGGAACACCCCAGTCCAGGTCCCTTGTCACTGCCCTTGGCTGAAGCCCGCTGTCGATCCAGCTTTTGCACTGCCCCAGTACATTCGCCTTCCAGTCAAACTGGTGCTGGTTCAGGATCCAGTTGCGCAGCCAGTCTTCATGCCGGTTGAGCGGCAGGTACCAGTGTTTCGTTGGTTTTTTTACAGGGGGTCTCCCGCTCAGCGTGCTCACAGGATTGATCAGTTCATCGGGGCTCAAAGCTGTTCCGCATTTTTCGCACTGGTCACCAAAAGCACCTTCAAAACCACAGTTGGGGCAGGTGCCTTTGATATACCTGTCAGCGAGGAAGGTCTGGGCTTCTTCGTCGAAATATTGTTCGCTTTCTTTTATTTCAAGTGCACCACGGTCATTGAGATAAGTAAAAAATTCCCGAGCTGTTTCATGATGAACAGGATTGGATGTACGGTCATATACGTCGAATGAAATCGAGAGGTCCTCGAAATTCTCCTTCATGATCACGTGATACTTATCTATGATCTGCTGAGGTGTGGTGCCTTCTTTCATCGCCTGGATGGGAATGGCTGTACCATGTTCATCGCTGCCGCAAACAAATACCACGTCTTTTTTAAGGGCACGCAGGTAACGTACATAAATATCAGCGGGTATGTAGGCCCCTGCCAGGTGGCCTATATGTTTTTGCCCGTTGGCATAGGGAAGGGCAGATGTAATCAGGTATCTCTTGGGTTCATTCATTGCGGTCACTCTTTTATTCCTGGTATAAGCAGGAAGTTGCAAAAATACCGCAAAGCGTTCAACTCACGAATGCAATGACATGTTGGTTACCGGCTCCATTGATAGCGGATGATGGTAAGAGGCTTGAATTCCTTTTCTCTGCCTTTTACAGACTGCTTATTCTCATTGAAAACGCCCAGGTGGGAATTAGCCAGGATATAGACATATTTTCCTGCTAATGAAAGCGTGGTGGGCTGCACGAATGAATGATCAGATCTGAAAAAAGAATTTTCCTGCACTATGTGTTGGCCTTTTTCATCAAGCTGATATTGTATCATCAAAGGCTCTGCAAACCTGTTGGCCTGCACATCATAACTGTAAACACCCATCAGCATATTTTTGGTATATACCAATCCGTCCATGCCATGTGTAACCAGGGTATCCCTGAATCCCGGAAGTTTATGAACTGATTTTGTGGGAATATCCACCCGCAGCAGGCCAGTACCATAGGAAGCAACATATAGCTGGTTATGATCACCGATGGCGATGCCATTTGGAAATTGTATCGAATCGGATTTAAGAAAAATTTCCAGATGTTTTTTTGTTACCTCCACAAAGTAGATAATTCCTGATCTCGTATCAGTGATGTAGATATTTCCTTCGTGGTCAAGATCAAGATCATTGAACATCATGGGCAGGCTATCTTCTCTTACATATTTGTGAATAGTTTTGCCTGTTGCCAGGTCAAACCCGTGAAGCTGGCTTACGAACTTTTTTGGAGCAGTGCTTACTGAAATGGCCCAAAGGAGGTTGCGGGAAGTATCAATCTTCATCCCAAGGCCTTCCAGAAATCCGTCCCTTCCTGATGAAATAAAATCCTTTTGTAATTTATCATCCCTGAAAACCACGATCTTTTTTTTGTCTATACTGCTGATATAGATAAAACCATTGCGGGGATCTGTAGCAATGCCCTCAGGAACCAGCAGCGGGTCTGATATCAGGTAAATTTTTTCTCCTGCAGGTTGTGCGACTGATTTGAAACAGGTGATTACAGCCAGCAGCACGAAAAATTTCAGCATCTGTTATAATTTACTGTAAAATAAGAAGCTGCCTGTGATTAAATGGTTCCGCTTGTGTAAATTGACAGCATGAACCGTAAACGATTCCTTGGCGCGGCTGGCAGTTTTATAGCAGGCCTGTCCATTCCTTTTCAACAATTATCTGCTGCTTCGCGTGATGAAGAATTGCCGGTGTATAAAATTCCGCCTTATCTCAAACCCGGAGATATTATTGGCATTACATCACCTGCAGGATTTATTACGCATGAAGAAATCCGTCCCGCAATGGGATTTATGAAAAGCTGGGGATTTGAAATCAAAACCGGTAATACCATCGGCAAAAGGGATTTTACATTTGGAGGTACTGACGAAGAAAGGCTCAATGACCTGCAGCAAATGCTTGATGATCCCTCGGTAAAAGCCATCATGTGCGCAAGAGGTGGTTATGGGTCGCTGCGTATAGTAGACCAGCTGAACTGGAAAAAATTCATGTCCCATCCCAAATGGCTGATCGGTTTCAGTGATATTACAGTTCTTCATAATCATATTCATGGCAACTGCCGTGTGGCTTCCCTCCATTCCAAAATGACCAATAGCTTCCCGGATGATTATCATTCCGCTGAACCCATTCAAATGGAAACCATCATTTCCATACAGGATGCGCTCATTGGTAAAAAGGCAAGGTATACCGCCACTCCTCATGCATCCAACCGCAAGGGAGAGGCAGAGGGGATCCTGGTAGGGGGCAATCTTAAGACCATTGAAAATCTTGCAGGCAGTAGTTCTGATATCAAAACCGATGGAAAGATTCTTTTTGTTGAAGACACGGGAGAATACCTTTACAGTATTGACCGCATGTTCTGGAACCTGAAACGCACAGGTAAATTGAAAAACCTGAAAGGGCTTGTAGTTGGTGGATTCAGGGTGAAGCCTGATGACCCGGGTGCTGATTTCGGAAGGACCGTCCAGGATATTGTGATGGAAAAAATCAAAGACAGAACTTATCCGGTGTGTTTTGATTTCCCGGTAGGTCACCAGCGTAACAACTATGCATTGAAATGCGGCGTGATGCACCGCCTCACCGTTGGTGATAATGAAGTAAGCTTAACAGACAGATCATGAGAAAGATTCCGCCACCCCTTCAGAAAGGAGATATCATTGGCATTGTAGCACCAGCAGGATTTATGGCTGTTGATAAAATGCAGGCCTGTATAGAAACCCTTGACAGCTGGGGGTATACCATTCAAATGGGTGCCACCACGCACAGTAATTCCGAAACTTATTTTTCAGGAACAGATGAGGAAAGATTGAATGACCTTCAGCAAATGCTGGATGACCGCAAGGTGAAGGCTATATTATGTGCAAGAGGAGGCTATGGTACAAGCAGGATCATTGACCAGCTTAATTTCAAAAAATTCAAAAAACATCCCAAGTGGATCATCGGTTTCAGTGATATCACTGTGCTGCACTCGCATCTGTTCGCCCAATACAAGATCGCGTCACTTCATGCCCCCATGGCAGCTGCATTCAATGACGGTGAATCAGAAAATCCATTTATCCAGTCATTATGCAAGGCACTCGAAGGAGAAAAAGCCAGTTATACCTGTGCCCCGCATATGCTGAACAGGAAAGGTTCAGCTGAAGGTATACTTGTAGGAGGAAACCTTGCTTTGCTTGCCCACCTGGTTGGAACTGATTCAGACATTAATACAAAGGATAAAATTCTTTTCCTGGAAGATATAGGAGAGTATCTCTATAACATTGACAGGATGATGCTGCAACTCAAACGCAGTGGCAAGCTTGATAAACTGGCCGGGCTTGTAATAGGAAGGTTTACCGATAACAAGGATACAGAAAGGCCCTTTGGCAAAGAAGTGTATCACATCATTCATGAGCACATCAGCGAATATGAATACCCTGTTTGTTTTGAATTTCCTGTAAGCCATGACAAAGAAAATTATGCTTTGAAAGTCGGCGTGGGTTATTCCTTCGAGGTAAAGGAAGACCTGGTTCTGCTTGAAGAAAAGGATGAAAGCCCGAAAGACTGAAGATCGTGAAATAAAGAAATCCCGCCGAAGCGGGATTCCTGTTCAATTGTGATTTGGGTTCTTCTAAACTTCCTTGGTTTCGTCTTTAGACTTTTTCCTTTGCTGTTGAACTATGTATGGAAGAAATTGAATTCATGTCAAGACCCAGTCCCTGCGCAATTGCCATTCCCAAACCGATGTCGGCGCGGAAGAAATGACAAAGCTGGCGGTTGATGATCTCATCTTTTTTAGGTCCGCTGATCCCTTTCATGGCGCCTGTAACATTATGTACCAGGTTCTGTTTGTCTTCGGGACTTAATACCTCTCTCCAGAAGATACCAGGCTGTGAGTAGTGGTCATTTTCTCCTTCTGCATTCCGGTCATAATTGTCTGCCACCAGGCCATCAAGTTCAAAAGGCCTGTGTTTATAGGACTCATCAGCTTTGATATCATCAAAACTGTTCGGGAAATAATTAGGAGCATCACCACCATTGCCATCAAGTCTCATGGCGCCATCTCTTTCATAATTGTTCACCGCGAATGGACACCTGTTCACAGGCAACTGCTCATAATTGGTTCCGAGGCGGTAACGGTGTGCATCCGGGTAAGAAAGGATCCTGCCCTGGAGCATTTTATCCGGTGAATAACTGATACCATCTACAACATGTGCAGGAGCGAATGCGGATTGCTCTACATCAGCGAAATAATTTTTGGGCACCACGTTCAGTTCCAGAACACCCACATCTATCAAAGGATAATCTTTCTGTGACCATGTTTTTGTAAGATCAAAAGGGTTCACTTTATAGGTCCTTGCTTCTGCTTCAGGCATGATCTGTACTTTCATTGCCCAGCGAGGGAATTCACCCCTGTCAATCGCTTCTACCAGGTCTCTTTGTGCGTGGTCGGGATCTTCTCCCTTCATTTTTACAGCTTCACTGTCAGTAAAGTTTTTAATGCCCTGCAGGGTTTTAAAATGGAATTTCACCCAGTAACGGTCGTTTTTATCATTAATGAAACTGAATGTATGGCTTCCGAAACCATGCATATGGCGGTAGCTGAAAGGCGTACCACGGTCACTCATCAGGAACATAACCTGGTGAAGGCTTTCCGGGTTCAGGCTCCAGAAATCCCACATCATGGTCGGGCTCTTTGTATTACTGCGCGGATCCCTTTTTTGTGTATGAATAAAATCAGAGAATTTTTTCGGATCCTTGATGAAGAAGATGGGAGTATTGTTTCCTACAAGATCCCAGTTGCCGTCTTCTGTATAAAATTTCAAAGCAAAACCACGCGGATCCCTTTCCGTATCAGCAGAACCTTTTTCTCCACCCACAGTTGAAAAACGAAGAAAAATTCTTGTTTCCTTGCCTACCTGGCTGAACAGTTTTGCTCTTGTGTATTTTGATATATCGTTTGTGACCGTAAAAGTTCCATAGGCTCCCGTGCCTTTTGCATGTACCACGCGTTCCGGTATACGTTCCCGGTTGAAGTGGGCCATTTTCTCATGAAGTATAAAATCCTGTAATAATAATGGACCTCTCGGACCAGCGCTCAATGTATCCTCATTATGGTAATAAGGAATACCTGAAGCGGTAGTGAGTTTCTTAGATTCTGACATAATCAAAAATTTAGGGAAGAAATGTAGCTGATAATTCTCGTGGCAAATATGACCCCGATTTCTTATAATCTAAATTGATTATTTTTATCTTTTAATAGATAGAGACTATGACTTTTGTCCAGCTGGAGTACATCGTTGCCCTTGATACACACCGGCATTTTGCCATGGCAGCCGAACACTGCCATGTGACCCAGCCTACATTAAGCATGCAGATCAACAAGCTGGAACAGGAACTCGGGGTGAAGATATTTGACCGCAGCAAACAACCGGTACTGCCTACTGAAGCCGGGTTGGAGATCATTGAAAAAGCCAGGCAGATGGTGGCCCAAAAGGAATCTTTGCTGGAAAGCATCCACTCCAAAAAAGGTGTGGTGAATGGTGAATTGAAAATCGGTGTGATCCCGACGCTGGCACCATACCTGCTTCCCTTGTTTGTAACCTCCTTTACCAAAAGATTCCCGGCTGTGAAGCTCATGGTAATTGAACTCACCACGCAAAACCTGATCAGTCATTTAAGAGATGGAAGGATCGATGCGGGAATTTTGGTAACGCCTCTCCAGGAACCAGGTATTAATGAGGACGTGTTGTTTTATGAAGAGATGGTTGCCTATGTATCCCGCAATCACAGCATCTTTCAGAAGGATTATGTACTTCCCCGCGATATAGACCCCGATAAATTATGGCTGCTGGAAGAAGGTCATTGTTTCCGTTCGCAGATCGTGAACCTATGCGAGTTGCGGAAAAAAAGCAGTACAGGGCGGCAGTTTGAGTATGAAGCGGGCAGTATTGAAACACTGCGCCGAATGGTGGATCTGAATGATGGCATTACTATCATACCTGAACTTGCAACGCTGGATCTGACCGGTCGGCAGCAGCAAAGTCTCCGGCATTTCAAATCTCCTGCACCAATGCGTGAAGTAAGCATGGTAGTACACAGGCATTTTGTAAAGAAAAAACTGATCGAGGTGCTGAAACAGGAAATTTTGAAAGTGGTTCCTGAAAAGATCAGGAATAATAAAAAAAATCTAGTGATCCCGGTGGATGTTTGATCTGCCTTAATATTTCAACAGGCTGTCCATTTTCTTTTGATAGGCAGGTTTTTCGAAAAGATCATTGTGTTCTCCATCATCAATGGTGACCAGTTGCAGTGAAGGTTTTGTTCTTTTTAATTCAACTGAATGCCCATATGGTACAACATCATCACTGGTGCCATGAAAAATAGTAAGTGGTGCAGCTGATTTTTGAATGTATTCAAATGTTGGCAGGCTGAAACGGCTCAATGCAGCTGCAGGATATACAGGTGCAAAATCAGCAGCCAGTTTATCCATGCTGTAATAGGGAGTTTCCAGTATCAGTTTTTTGCAGTTGTTCCGGGAAGCAAGATAGGAGGCAATACCGGTTCCGATGGATTTGCCATAAATGATCACATTGCTGTCAGCAGGATTGCCGGGTAATAAAGCATACAGCAGCCGGGCTTGCGCGTACAATGCAGGTTCGGTTCTTTCACCGGTGCTTTTTCCAAAACCCGGGTAATCGATCATCCATAATTCATATCCACGCGATGTAAAGAAGCCGGGATATTTTTTATAATACTCCACATTGTTCATGTTGCCATGAAATAAAAGCACCGTGCCTTTTTTTACAATGGCTGAAGGAAACCTGATGATGCTCACGTTCTCACCATCAAGGCTGGCATTGATCTCTTCAAAAGGCTGGTCGAATTTGTATTGGTAATTGCCGGCAACAGCTTGGGGATGAAACATGAATTTTTCCTGGAAAAGGTAAAGCAGCAAACCTCCCAGAAGGTAAACCAATACAAGGAGTATCACAGTTCTTTTGATCCATTTTTTTGTATTGGTTGTCATGTTTGTCAAAATTCCATAAAAAAACCCGACTGGCTGCCGGGCATTCAAAAACACTTACATATTCCTGACTCACTGTACTTTCATAAACTACTTACCGCTGCGACAACTGAAGCTTCAGCGAAAGCTGGCCCTACCGACTTCCCGGCTATGCCTTTTTTCAAACAATTAGGCCGGGAAGGCGGGAAGACGGTAAGTAAAGTCATATGAAGATGCAGATTACTTAAATATTTCTGACATTTCTTCAAAATACAATAATCCTATAAATCAAAATTCAGACTAATTGTACCGCGTATAATAATTCCTCAGCCTGTGTGAAAGATCACTCTGGATCTGCCTGAACAGTTCTTCCATGATCCTTTCTTCAGCAGGAGGCTGCGCATTGTCTTTATTCAGCAGGGCCTTGTCACTGTCGCTTAATGCTCTTTCATCACCGGTGAAGGTTACGAATTCTGACTGCCACCTGTGTTCACCTGTGAACCTGTCATTCCAGATCGTAAGTCCCCTGGTATCCCTGAGTGAGATGAAAAGATCACCCTGTGATACCAATGTTCTTTTGGTGGTAGTGATTTTTGCTTTTACAGTTCCATATTGTTTTACCACCGAGTCAGGCTTGTAAACAATTTCCTTGATCACAACTTCGCGGCTTACTTCACGGGTTGATTTATTATCATAAGGCTGTCCAATTGATATGCGGCTCATGTTCAGGTCCATTACCTGGTCAGCTTCAATATCCTGGCTGCGTGCATCATATTCTGTATAAAATTTTACGAAGTCATTGTTCATGTTGTAAGAAAGCGTACGGATGATATCACGCTGGAACTGCTGCATCATATGAGAAGAGCTATACTGGTAACCACCACCAAACTGTTGCATGGGCGCGATGATCACTTTCGTAAGCGCCAGGTCATATGCTTCATCGCGTTGTCTTTTCAGTTCAAAATCATCAGGCATAAACCGCAGGGCTGCATTGTATTCCCTGAATCCTTCACGGAAGGCCTGCTTGGTGCCTTCTTCCATCCACCTGTCAGCTTTGGTGATATGAACTTCGGCAGCTTTCTCCGCGTATGTATTCACATAGCTGGAATAATCAGTTGTCTTGATCAGTCTTGCTACTGCAGGATAGAGTTGTATGGTCTTATATAAATGCTGCAACTCCATGTAATGAACATAGATGCCTTCAAACCGGTTTTCGCTTTTACTGTTGGATAAGATCCTGATCTCGTCCTCGTGTTGCGCCACGGAATAATTATAGGATTGCTGCACCAGCTGGCGGGTTTCATAATCATCCTGGTTCTTCTGCAATTTTTTTACACCCAGTTCCACCGCTTCGGTGTAATCGCCTTTCTGGTACGATTTGCTGGCTGTTTTACAACTGTACAGGAGTACAAGTGAGCAGGCAATGAAGAAAGTGTAAAGTTTAGTCATGGTCTGTGGTTTTTCTTGTTTGAGCCAAAACAAAGGATAAAGGTTACTTAACAAATGTTATTTAGAGCATCGTTAACAAACTTTCACTGTTCAGCGTACAGAACAAAGAAACAAAATGGTGGTGGGAAATCAAAGGGTCCATGGTCCATAGTCCATGGACCATGGACCTCACTCCTTGAGAATATCTCTCACAAAATTGTGATACTCAGGAAACTCGGGCAGGTTGTTATGTCCCCCTCCATGGATCCGGATCAGGGTGATCTTTCTGGGGTTGATCTTTTGCAGTTTCTCACTGTGGCGGATCGGTATGAGCCAGTCTTTCGTACCATGCAGGATATAAACCGGGCATTTTACTTTGGTGATCCACAGATCTGTCCTGAGGTGGTAATGCAAAACATATCTTACCGGGAGGATGGGAAGAAAACGTTCGATCACTTTCCGGAAATTAAAATACGGCGCATCAAGTATCAGGTAACGCGGGCGGTTATCAGATGCCAGTTTTGCTGCAAACCCGCTGCCCAGGCTCCGCCCATAAACAATCAGATGGTCCTCGGTATGTTCCTTGGCCAGCCTTTCATAAACGAACTGCATATCCTTCAGCATTTCCGTTTCATTACGGCGGCCCGTACTCTTTCCAAAACCCCGGTAATCAACCAGCACCACATCATAACCGTACCGGTAAAAATCGCGGGCATACTTAGCCCAACCCTTGATGCTTCTTGAATTGCCATGCAGGAAAAGTATCAAACCTACCGGTGCTTCGCGGTAAAAATGAAGGCCGTTGATGCGCACACCTTTTTCTATATCAAAATTGAGTTCACGAAAAGGAATATCGTATTTGAATACAAAGCCGGGATCCAGTTTTTCCGGTTTAAAGATGAAGCGGTCCTGGAAAAAATAAACCAGCAGGGATAATAAAATGATCCCGCCGAAGATATAATATACAATGCCGGGCAATCAGTGATGGTTTGCCGTTAAAATACTACATCCCTCAGTATTCGCCTACTCTTTTCAGTTTGAGGTTGGTTACAGGGGCTACAATCAGCGGGAATTTTTCAATGATCACGGTGCTGGCATCCAAACCAAAACCTCTTTCTTCCGAAAGACTGATCTCCTTGAGCCAGAAATGGAATTTCATGATCATCCTTTCCATGATAGGAAGGTCGTTATCCTGGCTAAGGTATTTTTCCATCACGATAAAAGTAAAATCTCCAACTATATTACTTCTTTCAAGGCTTTCGTAACGGCTGGTAATATTCACTTCCCTGTTGGCTACCAGGTCTTCCACCACTTTGCGGAACATGAGGTTGATTCTTGGATCTACACGGAAACCCAGCCTGAACTCAATCCTGATGATATCATTAGGAATGATATGATCCACCTTATACTCCATGGTATAGGGGTCGTCAAGTGTGTCAACGTGAATGAACCAGTAGATATCAGCCCTTTTGGGTTTTTTATTGAGAATGGAATAAATGATCTTATGCTCAATCTCCTTAGGATTATCAGCACTGGTGAGATAAACAAGGTGGGTGGAATATTTCGGAACCGTTTTATCATTACTCAGCTCCTGTATCTTGGGTATATAATGTTCGAGCCGCACAAATTCCACGTACCTGTTCTTGATCTTCCTTGCCTTGTGCCATACATACATGATGAGGAACATCAGGCCGCCAATGATCAGGGTGATATAACCGCCGTGCGCAAATTTCTGCAGAAGCGCGAAGGTGAATAAGGATTCTATCGCGATATAGGTGGCCAGGAAGATCCAGATATACACACTGGGAACCCGCCGGCTGATCAGGAAATTCGAGAACAGCACGGTGGTCATCAGCATGGTTACGATGATGGCCAGTCCATATGCAGCTTCCATGCGCTGAGAAGTTTTGAAATACAATACCACACCCACGCAACCGACGAACATGAAAAAGTTGAGCGAAGGGATGAACAGTTGCCCCCTGGCTTCCGATGGATAACGGATCTTGAGCTTGGGCCAGAGGTTCAGCCGCATGGCCTCACTGATCAGGGTATAAGAACCTGAGATCATTGCCTGGCTGGCAATGATGGCTGCCGTTGTGGCGATAATCACACCTGGAATAATGAACCATTCCGGCATCAGGTCATAAAAAGCGTTAATACCAAACTGGGCGCGGGTGGCAGATGAAACCAGTTTGCCGGAATGCGCATGCAGGAGATAAGCACCCTGGCCCAAATAGTTGAGCAACAGGCAAAGTTTTACAAAAGCCCATGATACCCGGATATTGCCACGGCCTGCATGACCCAGGTCGCTGTAAAGAGCTTCTGCGCCCGTGGTACAGAGGAAAACAGCGCCCAGCAACCATAAGGCATTGGGATAGGTGGAAATAAAATCCGCGGCATAAAGCGGGCTGAATGCCTGGAAGATGGTGAAATCATCAGAGAGGTGCACAATGCCAAGCATGGCCAGCATGGTAAACCAGATGACCATAACAGGTCCGAAGAATTTCCCAATGGATGCTGTACCGAATTGTTGCAGGAAAAAAAACAGGGAGATGATCACCAGCACGATATATACCACGTACTCCTCGATATTGCGGAACCGTTCCAGTTCTTTCAGTCCTTCCACCGCCGAAGTAATGGAAATAGGGGGTGTAATGATGCCATCAGAGAGCAGCGCTGCACCTCCAATCATGGCAGGCAATACCAGCCATTTTTTTTGTCTTCTTACCAGTGCGTACAAAGCAAATGTGCCTCCCTCACCCCGGTTATCGGCCCGCAAAACCAGGAATACATATTTAAGCGTTGTTTGAAGGGTAATGGTCCAGATAATACAGGAAAGACTTCCCAGTATCAGTTCCCGGCTGATTACCCTGTCAGTAATGATGGCATTAAAAACATAAAGAGGTGAGGTGCCGATATCTCCGTAAATAATGCCTAAGGCTATAACCAGTCCGGCGACTGAGACCTTATTAAGTGGAGCTTTCACTTTAAGAAAAACTTGGGTGTTTTGATGAGATCACAAAAAATAGGGGTAAAGGTATATGTTAAAACTTACGCCAAAATAATAATTAATAAGCTTAAGATGTTATAGAGTTTAACAACCGCCCAAACAGGCATGCAGCCAAAACCAATTTTAGACGTCTTATAAGAGATACAGTAGTTAACTTTATTCCGAAACAGATTATTGGACATTATGCGTTGGTTTATTTCGATTTTCACCTTCAGTTTTTTATGTATTTCTTCCTCAGCCCTTGCCCAGCGGATCGTTTATTCCGAGCCTGAAAAGGATGATTCACGCCGGATGAACTTCGAGATCATAGGAAAGGTATCAGGCAATTTCCTGGTGTATAAAGGAAACCGGAGCAAGAACCATGTGGTAGTATTCAACAACAACATGGAGCAGGTTGCCAAGGAAGAACTTGACTATATCCCCGAAGAAAGGCTCATCAATATTGATTTCTTTCCCTATGTTGATTTCAGTTACATGATCTTCCAGTACCAGAAGAAGAATATTGTGTATTGCAATGCTGTAAGAATAGACGGGAACGGAAAGAAAGTTTCAGATATTATCCTCCTGGATACCACGCATATTGGTTTTAATGCCAATAACCGGATCTACACTACTATCAGCAGTGAAGACCGCTCCAAACTGATGGTATTCAAGATCAATTCAAGGAACAGGTCCAAATTCATCATCACAACATTATTGTACAACCAGCAGCTTGAATTGCAAAAGCGCTCCCGTTTTCTTATGCCTATGGAAGAGCATAATGATTACCTGGATGAATTTCATGTAGATAATGAAGGTGATTTTGTTTTTGCAAAATTCAACCGTACCAATAACGAAAACATCCTTTCCACCAACCTTATGTGGAAACATGCTGATTCAGATACCCTGATGAATATTGTGATCCCTCATGATAATATGTTGCTTGATGCCCTGCATGTTAAGGTTGATAATGTGAACAAACGTTATTTTCTTACTTCATTTTATTACAAACAAAAGCGCGGCAACGTAGAGGGACTTTATTTTTATGTATGGGACAAAGCTACCCGCTATCCTGCCATGCAAAACTCACTGGCATTGGGTGAGGAACTGCGTAAGGAAGCCAAGGGCGATGCCAACATCCGTACCGCTTTCAATGATTATTTTATCCGCAACATCATCATCAAAAGAGATGGCGGTTTCGTGATCAATACAGAAGCTTATTATACCACTTCAAGGATGCGCAGCTGGAACCGATGGAATTACCTCTATGGGTCACCTTACAATACTTATGATTATTATACCAGCTATGGTCCTTATCTCAACAGTTGGTACAGGAACAGGTTTGATAATTCAAACGCTGTAAGGCATCATGCCGATAATCTGGCCATTCTTTCATTTGACAAATCAGGCGCACTGCAGTGGAGCAATGTAATTCATAAGGAGCAGTTTGATGATGAAGGTGATGACCGCATCTCTTTCCAGACAGCCAATACAGGCAGCCAGGTGCATTACATCTTTAATATGGATGAAAAAAGAACCCTGCTGCTCAATGATTTTACGCTTTCACCTGATGGCCAGATCAGTCATAATCCTACTTTGAAAAATCTTGACAGGGGTTATGAATTCATGCCCAAATATGGCAAGCAGGTAAGCAGTTACCAGGTGATCCTTCCCTGTTTTTACAGGAATTACATTTGCTTTGCTAAACTGGAATTTAATTAATAGCATTGCCATGTGATTGGTGTCTTCAAACAAAAATCCCCCGGGAATGTCGGTATCCTATTCATTTTCGGGCTCCTGCTGAAAATGCCTTTGTTCCTGTATCCCAAAGCTCTTGTGCTGAGGGAAACCGACGGGCATCTCTACCGCATGCTCATCAGGGTATTGCCACAGGACCACCTGCTTTTTTCCGTGATCTCATTCATGCTGCTGTATGTTCAGGCTCTCATGCTGAACTACCTGATGAATGAATACCGCATGATGGCGCGGCCCAATTTTCTTCCCGGCATGGCATTGATGATCGTAACCTCACTCATGCCTGAATGGAATTATCTCTCTTCACCACTGCTTGCCAATACATTTATCATCTGGATGTTTATCCTGTTGTTCAAACTGTATAATGCGGCCAATGCAAGGCCCCAGGTATATAATATCGGCCTGATCGCAGGTGTGAGTTCCTATATATTTTTCCCTTCTACGGCATTCGTGATCTGTGTGTTGCTGGGACTATTGATCCTGAAACCTTTCCGGCTCAATGAAATTGCATTGTTCATCCTGGGATGGGTAACCCTGTATTATTTTCACGCGGTTTACCTTTACCTTAATGACCAGTTAAGCATCACCAATTTTTTCCCTCACATCACTTTTACCGTTCCACGTATACGGTCCTCCATACCACTTGCAGCGGCGACCCTGTTACTTTCCATCCCGTTTATCATCGGGGGATATTTTGTACAGAACCACCTGAGAAAAATGCTGATCCAGGTCCGCAAGAACTGGAGCATCCTGCTGCTTTATTTGCTGCTGGCTTTTTTTGTACCCTTTATCAACAGTGATCTTTCCTTTCATACGTGGATACTGGTAACCGTACCATTTACCGCCTTTCATGCCTGCGCTTATTTTTATCCCGGCAGGCAATGGCTTCCGCTCCTTTTATTCGCGGCCTCCATTGGATACATACTTTATCAACAATACGGAACTCCAACATGGCATTAACGCGGCGGTAAGTATCTTTGCTTTTCAAAATTCCCGAAATGAAATTTGGTGTAGTTGTATTTCCCGGTTCCAATTGCGACAGGGATATCCATGATGCCCTGGTACATGACCTGAAACAGGAATGTATCATGCTCTGGCACAAGGACAGTGATCTTTCCTCGTTTTCAACAGAAGACTGTATCGTGCTCCCCGGCGGCTTTTCTTATGGAGATTACCTGCGTACCGGTGCCATAGCCCGATTTAGCCCCATCATGCAAAGTGTAATAGAATTTGCGGGACGCGGAGGAAAAGTGCTGGGTGTATGTAATGGATTCCAGATCCTTTGTGAATCACACCTGCTGCCGGGTGCATTGCTGAGGAATAATAACCAGCAGTACATCTGTAAAAACCTGTTTGTAAAAGACCAGGAAGATCATGTGCTCAAGATACCCATTGCTCACGGGGAAGGCCGCTATTATGCGGATGAAGAAACCCTCGACAGGCTGGAACAGAACGGGCAGGTATTACTCCGTTATTGTGATGCGGAAGGCAATATTGTGCCGGAAGCAAATCCAAACGGGTCTGTCCGCAATATCGCAGGCATCTGCAATGAACACCGTAATGTTTTCGGGATGATGCCACACCCGGAGCGGGCTTGTTCTACGGTTTTGGGGAATACTGACGGGAGAAAGGTGTTCGAAATGTTATTTTCCCTGGTGCTCGAAACCGCCTGACCCGTTTTAACAAGTTTTCAAAAATTTCTTTTAGAAATTTGTACATCAAATAGGAACTATGAAGAAATGGTTACTGATCCTGCTGGCGGCTTTCACAACCAGCATAGCTTTCGCACAGGCTGAGCCTATCAGCTGGAAATTCAGCAGCACTAAGATCTCTGATAATGTTTACGAGGTAAAAATGACCGCGACCCTCAACAAGGGCTGGCATCTTTACAGCCAGAAACAACCAAATGACGCCATTGCGATCCCTACCAGTTTCAGTTTCAATAAAAATCCCTTGCTGGAGTTTGACGGCCAGGTGAAGGAAATCGGTAAAATGGAAAAATTCGTTGATAAGGAACTGGATGTTTCTGCCTACCAGTACAGCAACGAAGTGAGTTTTGTACAAAAGGTGAAACTGAAAGGCAAGGCAAAAACAAATGTTACCGGTAAACTCGAATACCAGGTATGTACCGACGAAAAATGTCTCCCTGCCAAAACCGTTAATCTATCAATTGCGCTCTGATAAAATGATTTAGTGTTTTTTTGCAAACGAGTTCTTTTAAGGGAACTCGTTTTGTATTTTAAATTGGATCAAGATGAAGAAAGCCGGAATTGTTCTGTGCCTGGTGATGATGCTTACAGGACTGGAAGTATGGTCGCAGGAAAATGATGTGTTCAAATGGAAGGCTGAAAGCAGGCGGGTTGCACCCAACCAGTATGAACTGGTATTCAGTTCTGATGGTGCGGCAGGATGGCAATTGTATGCCCCGCAGGTTTTACTCGAC
>CBDUBK010000002.1:0-21757 GCA_965365375.1 uncultured bacterium
GTTTTGCTCTCGCTAAGGACAACCAATAAGCAGATTCTCTTAGAAAAACTTAACGGTTCATTTAGCTGCCCTAAAAAAACAACTAAGAAATCCGTACCATGAAGCAATTCTACTTCCTCATCCTAAGCCTTTTTACCTGCACCTTATCTTTTTCAGCACCTGTTATAGAAGCACTAGGCAATGGCCAGTGGCAGGCTACCTCCACATGGAACCTGAACCGCAAACCTGTTAATGGCGATACTATTGTGATTCCTGCCGGAAGAACAGTCATTATTAATAACCAGCAGACACTTAACAATGTTTACCTGGAAGTACATGGAACCTTAAGGCTTACCAACCTGCTGAGTTATTTATCCCTGAATGCTGCCAGTAAGATCCAGGTTGCAGCCGGTGGTAAACTTGAAACAACCATCGATCTTTTTCAATATATCATCCTTGGCGGACAAACTATTTTTTACGCCAATACACTTACAGGACCCCAACTGGCTACCGGCAGTTCCAATGGATTTGCCAGTTACAATCCGCTTCCCGTCAAATTCGCTGGATTTACCTTAGCCCGTAAGAATGCTACTGATGTACTGGTTCAATGGTCAACTACCGAAGAAATTAATGCTCATTCTTACGAGATCGAGCGCAGTCTGGATGGATCAAAATGGAGCACCATCGCTTTTGTCTCAGCCCTTGGCAATTCAAATGCACTGCATAATTATTCTTACACTGATAAAAATGTTTCATCAAGGGTTGTTTATTACCGTGTAAAGCAGGTGGATATTGATTCAAGGTTCACCTATACGGATATCAAAACCATCAAAACCGAACAAACAGCCACTTCTTCCTCTATCAATATCGCTTCTGTGCAGGGAAAGGTGTTACTCCAGTTTCCACAACAGATCAATTCAAGGGTTACCGTTCGCATCGTTTCATTAGGCGGACAGGTATTGGAACAACAAAATATTAATGATGCAGTAGGCCAGGTAATACTTCAGCCGAAAGCACATATCAAAGGAAATTATATCGTTTCGATCACCAATGGCCAGGATATTAATGTAGCCAGGCAGGTGATCCTCTAACTCGTTTTTTTAGGCGTTGAGGAAAAAACCCCGGGTGTCTACCAGGGGTTTTCTTTTTGCCAATGGCTAATGACCAATGGCTATTGGCTTCTGTTCCTGGCAGATCTCCACCAGCACACCTCCCGTTGTTTTGGGATGAAGAAAACATACCAGTTTATTATCCGCCCCGGGTTTGGGTGTTTCACTTAATAGCTGGAAGCCTTCCGACTTCAGCCTCTCCATTTCAGTATATATATTTTCCACTTCAAAAGCGATGTGATGCAATCCTTCTCCCCGTTTTTCTATGAATTTGCTGATCACTCCCTCCTCTGTCGTTGATTCGAGCAGTTCGATCTTCGTTGCTCCTTTCTGAAAAAAAGCAGTGGTCACATTTTCTGATGCAACCGTTTCCTGCTTATAACAGGGTGTGTCCAGCAGTTTTTCGTAAAGGGGAATGGAATTTTGCAGGGACCTGATCGCAATTCCGATATGTTCAATTTTCCGCATGCTTCAATAATTTAGGAGAATGGTAAAATTAAGCGACCCTCCTGCTGAAAGCGTGTGCTTCTGCGGAATTGGGGGTAAATTTGTTTACCGCGATGCTGAACCTGCCTGTCTATCTTGACCATAATGCCACCACACCCTGTGACCCAAGGGTGGTGGAAGCAATGCTGCCTTATTTCACAGAACATTTCGGCAATGCGGCCAGCCGCAACCATTCTTTTGGCTGGCATGCTTCCGCGGCTGTTGACCTGGCCCGCGAGCAGGTAGCCGCTTTGATCAATGCGGATCCCAAAGAGATCATTTTTACTTCGGGTGCCACGGAAGCCGTTAACCTGGCAATAAAAGGTGTGGCCGAAATGTATGCAGGGAAGGGAAATCATATAATTACTACTACCATAGAACATAAAGCGGTGCTTGACAGTTGTCATCACCTGCAGAAACAGGGTGTGGAGGTCAGTTATATCCCGGTCAGTAATGAGGGAATTGTTTCTGTAGCAGCTATTGAAGCTGCCATCAGGCCTCAGACGGTTCTGATATCGGTGATGTATGCCAATAACGAGATCGGCAGCATCATGCCTGTCGAAGCTATCGGGAGCCTTGCCAAAAAACACGGGATCCTGTTCTTTACAGATGCCACGCAGGCCGTTGGCAAGATCCGCATCGATGTAACCAGGGATAAAATAGACCTGCTGGCTTTTACTGCACATAAAATGTACGGGCCCAAAGGTGTGGGGGCATTGTATGCTAGGCGCCGTGATCCCAGGGTTAAACTCGCTGCACAGATGGATGGTGGTGCACATGAAAGAGGCAACCGGAGCGGAACACTGAATGTGCCCGGAATCGTTGGATTTGGTAAAGCCTGTGAACTGGCCCTTGCGGAAATGGAAAAGAATGCCATTCATACCAGCCGCCTTCGAGATAGGCTGGAGCAGGCATTGCTTGAAATCGAGGAAAGTTTTGTGAATGGAAGCAGGCAATACCGTTTGCCGCATGTTACCAATATTTCTTTCAAATATGTGAATGATGAAGCACTGATCGCGGGCATCAACAAGGAAATCGCGGTCTCATCCGGTTCTGCCTGTTCTTCTGCTTCCATGGAACCTTCCTATGTATTGAAAGCACTGGGACTTGATGATGACCTGGCACAGAGTTCCATCCGTTTTGGACTGGGCCGCCAGACTTCCGAAGAAGAAATTATTTTTACCATTAAAAGAGTAAGGGAAACCGTGGCTTCACTGAGAGCCATGCATTCCGCTAATTATATATCATAACGCGTAAATAAATAGTATGACCAATACAGAAAACGGAATTTTTATCACCGATAAGGCAAAGGAAAGAGTGAAAGAGCTGATGGCAGAAGCAGGGCATGCCAATGACCCCGATTATTTTGTAAGAGTGGGAGTTGTTGGTGGTGGTTGTTCGGGCCTGAGTTATAAACTTGATTTTGACAACCAGGTAAAACCAGGCGACCAGGTGTTTGAACACAATGATGTGAAAGTGGTCACCGACCTGAAAAGCTTTTTATACCTCGTGAATACCACACTTGAATTTTCAGACGGCCTGAATGGCAAAGGTTTTTATTTTAATAATCCCAATGCCAGCAGAACCTGTGGCTGCGGCGAGAGTTTCGCAGTTTAAAATGTTGATATGGTGATGTGATGATTTGATAATTCCCGGGTTTAATAATTACATTAACCCCGGGGCAGTTCGCTTATCATCAAATGATCACCTTACCGCATCATCAAATCAATTTCCTATTTTGCACCAGCATGTGGTCCATTTGTAAAAAAGAACTCCGCCAGTTTTTCAGCAGTCTTACGGGGTACATAGCCATCATCGTTTTTTTATTAGCCAATGGGCTGGTGCTTTTTGTTTTTAAGGATAACATACTCGATTTTGGATATGCCAGCCTCGAGCGTTTTTTTGCCTTCGCGCCATGGGTGCTGATGTTCCTGATCTCCGCTATTACCATGCGCAGTTTTTCTGATGAATTCAAAAGCGGCACTTTCGAGATCCTCCTTACAAGACCCCTGGGCAGCTGGCAGGTAGTTACAGGTAAGTTCCTGGGAAGCTTCATCGTTGCTTTGATTGCACTGGTACCGACACTGGTTTATTATTTTACCATCAACCACCTTGCAGCTACGGAAGGCATAGACTCCGGTGCGGCAACAGGATCTTATCTAGGTCTTTTCCTTTTATCCGCCATCTTCACAGCCATTGGTATTTGTGTGAGTTCTTTTACCACCAATTCCGTTGTGGCGTTTATTGTAAGCCTGATCGCCTGCGTGCTTTTTTATTTTGGCTTTACTGCCATCAGTGAACTCTTCGGAACAGGGTTGGATTATTATATCGAAATGATCGGGATCGATTTTCATTACCGCAGTATGAGCCGTGGTGTTCTCGATACAAGGGATGTGATATATTTCCTGAGCCTTCTTGTTTTCTTTTTATTAGTCACCCGGCAAAACCTCGGCAAAAGATAAATGAAACAAAAGAATACCATACGGTGGGTAGCACTGGTAATTGGTCTCATTGCGATCAATGTACTGGCCACCATGTTTCACCAGCGGATCGACCTTACCGCGGAGAACCGCTATTCGCTCAGCAGGCCAACGAAAAACCTGCTGCGCAACCTGGATGAACCCGTGCGGATAGACGTATTTATGGAAGGAGAGTTTCCTGCCGGTTTCAGGAAGCTTGCCAACAGCGTGGAAGAATTCCTGCAGGAATGCAAGGAGTATGGTAAAGAAAATATCGAAATCAATTTTATAGATCCTCTTAAAGGCCTTGATGATTCTACTGCCCGGTATGTGATTGATTCAATCCGCTATTTTTACGATTTACCTGTTTTCACTTTGCAGGCTCCCGGTAAAGTGGGGGATGAGCAAACTGTGAAGCTGGTCTTACCAGGTGCTGTTATTCATCACCGTGATACCAGCATTGGCGTAAACCTGCTGAAAGGAGAGAGGGGCTTCGGAACAGAACCCGAACAACTGGCGGCCCTGTACAATAACATGGAAGCCACCATGGAATATAAATTCGCCAGTGCCATCCAAAAGATCACGAGACAAACCAAACCTACGGTAGGTTATGCCCTGGGTAATGGTGAAGGCTGGGGTTATAATGTGGATGATGCGGTGCGCACGCTTATCAAAGAATATACCTTCGATACAGTCAACATAGCCGGAGCGCCATTTATTCCTTCCTATGATGCGCTGGTGATCATGAAACCTACCATCCCTTTCACTGATGCGGAAAAGATCAAAATCGACCAGTATGTAATGCATGGTGGTAAAGTGTTCTGGATGATAGATAATATGTACGCGGAATTTGACAGCCTGTATAAATCCCAGGGATTTATTGCGTTCGACCGCGGACTGAACCTCGAAGACCTTCTTTTCAAATATGGAGTCCGCATCAACCAGACCCTGTTGCAGGATATGCAGAGTGATAAGCTGCCGCAGATCAGCCAGAGTTCCGAACAACAGCGTCTGGTGGACTGGCCTTTCTTTCCCATTCTGAATGGTACCAGACATCCCATCAGCAAAAACCTGGACGGTGTAAGGGCCATGTTCCCGACTTCTATAGATACCGTTGAAGCAGAAGGGATCACCAAAACATTTTTACTTGAATCTTCTCCAAATGCCCGCCTGCTGGAAGCCCCTGCTAAAATCGATTTTGAATTCCTCCAGATCGCACCTGATATCAACAGCTTCCAGAAAAAGAACGTGCCTGTAGCTGTGCTCCTGGAAGGCAAGTTCAACTCCCTGTACACCGGGCGTATACCCAAAGCACTGGTAGACTCCATGCGTGGTTATAATTACAGTTTCGTAAATAGCAACAGCAGCGATAATAAAATGATCCTCGTGGCAGACGGTGACATAGCCGTGAACCAGGTAAGCCAGACCGAAGGCCCCCTTGGTATGGGAATGAACTTTTTCACCCGCTATACCTATGCCAACAAGGATTTTTTCCTGAATGCGCTCGAGCACCTGGTCAATCCAACGGATATACTCCAGACCCGTTCAAAGGAATTTACATTGCGCCTCCTTGATCCCAAAAAAACGGAAGAGGAAAAGCGTAAATGGCAGATCATCAATATCGCCCTGCCCATACTGCTGGTAGTGATCTTTGGCTTTATTTACCAGCAGTACCGACGTTACCGTTTTGGCCTGGTGAAAAACGCTTCCTGATGCATCTGAACTATATTTGCCCCTTCAAGTAAAGCGCGGAGCATATGTCGACGGATCAGATCACTTACCTTGTTTTTGGAATTGTACTCCTCATTGCCGTTACCCTCGACCTGGGATTGTTAAGCAAGAGTTCAGCCGAGATCAGTATTAAAAAAGCATTGATGCAAACCCTTTTCTGGGTGGCACTTGCTTTCGGCTTTTTTGGTTTTGTGTGGTATGAATATGGCAAAGCACCGGCAATCGAATACATCAGTGCCTACCTCATGGAATGGAGCCTGAGTATTGATAATATTTTTGTTTTCATCCTCATTTTTACCTTCTTCAGGATACGGGCCGACCACGTGGCTAGGGCACTTTTAATCGGGATCCTGATGGCGATCGTTTTCAGGATCATCTTTATAACAGTGGGAGTGGTGCTGGTAGAAAGATTCAACTGGCTCCTCTATGTTTTCGGGCTCTTCCTCGTGTATACCGGTATCAAAATTTTCGCGGTTAAGCAGGAGGATGAATTTGATCCTTCCAAAAACCCGGTATATAAATTCCTGAACAGGTTTTTTCCCATCATCCATGAAGATGTGAGCGGAAAGCTGGTAGTAAGAAAAAACGGGAGACGTTTTTATACTAATATGTTCGTGGTCATCATCATGCTGGCTACTACGGATATTGTATTTGCGCTGGACAGTATTCCAGCGGTTTTCGCAATTGTAACCGAATCACCTAATAAGGAACTGATCATTTACACCAGTAATATTTTCGCTGTCCTGGGTTTACGCTCTCTTTATTTTTTACTGAAAGGGGCCGTCAATAAATTCGAATACTTACAGCAGGGCATTGCGATTGTGCTCATCTTTATCGGTTTGAAAATGCTGGTTCCGCTTGTTGTAAGTGGTTTCCATGTGCCTGTTACAGTATCATTGATGGTGATCGTGATCTGCCTTGGTGGATCGATCCTGTATTCGATCCAGGCATCGAAAAGAAAGAAAAACGAGAATGACCTGATCTAAATTATTTGACTTGTATTCTGCTGCACAAATCGCTGAGATCACCCGTGGAAAATTTATCTGCCAGTCAGGTGAAGGTATGGTTCAGCATCTTGTGTATGACAGCAGGCGGATTGCCCAGCCGGAAACTTCATTATTCTTTGCGCTGGTTACCGGACAGGATGATGGCCACCGTTTCCTGGAAGAAGCCTATAAAAAAGGTGTGAGGAATTTTGTAGTGCAATCACAGGTTGCAACTTTGCCAGGCAGCAATATCATCCAGGTAGGTGATACGCTGGAAGCGCTTCAACAATTAGCCACTGAACACCGTAAAAAATTTTCATTCCCCGTCATTGCCATTACCGGCAGCAATGGAAAAACCATTGTGAAGGAATGGCTGAACCATTTATTGCAGGATGATCACCAGGTGGTAAGAAGCCCCCGCAGTTTTAATTCTCAGTTGGGTGTGCCACTCAGTATCTGGCAAATGCAGGAGGTACATACGCTTGGCATTTTCGAAGCAGGCATTTCAAGAGCAGGGGAAATGCAAAAACTGGCTGATATCATCCAGCCGGACATTGGCATTCTTACCAATATAGGCGAAGCACATAATGAAGGATTCAGTGACCAGCAGGAAAAAACATTGGAGAAGGCGCGGTTATTCCGCGGTTGCAGATTGGTGATCTCGCCAGGTGATGACCGGCAGTTGGTGGAGGCAATTTCCGGAGGCAGGGAGGAAAAAATCCAGCATATTACCTGGGGACAGGCGCCTCATAATATATTCCAGCTTACCAGCACAGAACAAAAGCATCATCACACTATTCTCAGTGCTTTGTTCAGGGGAAAAGATTTTGAGTTCCGGATTCCATTTACTGACCAGGCTTCCATTGAAAATGCGGTTACCTGTTGCTGCCTGTTACTCGCCATGGATTACAAGCCGGAAGTTGTAGCTGAAAAAATTGCCAGGCTCCATGCCATTGACATGAGGCTGCAGCTTAAACATAGTTTTAATGACTGCCTGCTGATTAATGACAGTTACAGTGCTGATATCACTTCACTTCGGATCGCGCTTGATTTTTTACAGCAGCAGTCAACCAACCTGAAAAGAACAGTGATCCTTTCCGAATTTGTTGACAGTGGCCTTGAAGACCAGCTGCTTTACAAACAGATCGCAAAACTTCTTGTTCACTATCATATTAATAAAGTGATTGCTGTTGGTGAAAATCTGTCACAGGTATTACTGAATGTCCTGCCCGGGCAGATTGTACTTGAAACCTTTCCTTCTACTGAAGATTTTATTTCCCGCTTCCGGAGCTCGGTTTTTTTCCGTGAGATCATTCTTGTAAAAGGTGCCCGCAAATATGGTTTTGAAAGGATCGCACAGCTATTCGAAGAAAAAAAACACCAGACCGTTTTAGAAATAAATCTCAATGCATTGGTGCATAACCTCAAGCAATACCAGAAGCTGTTGCAGCCGCCCACCAAACTGATGGCCATGGTGAAAGCATTTTCTTATGGAAGCGGGGGAGCTGAGATCGCCAGTGTTTTGCAATTTCATCATGTAGATTACCTGGGAGTGGCCTATGCTGATGAAGGTGCTGACCTGGTGAAAGCAGGCATCAGTCTTCCTGTGATGGTGATGAACGCGGAAGTATCTTCTTTCCAGGCCATTGTTGACCACAACCTGCAGCCAGTATTGTATTCATGGGATATTTTGAAACGGTTTGAAACTTATCTGAAGGAACAGGCGCTGGATCATTACCCGGTTCATGTTGAACTGGATACCGGTATGCACCGGCTGGGTTTTGATCCTGCTGAAGCCCCAGGTATTGCAAATCATATTGCTGAATCAGGATCGTTTCATTTGGTTTCCCTCTTCTCCCATCTTGCCGGCAGCGAGGATGCACTGCTTGATGCTTATACCATGGAGCAGGCAGCGCAGTTTGAAGAAGCAGCTGCGGAGTTCAGGGACCGCCTTGGATATCCTTTTTTATTGCACATCGCCAATTCAGCTGCTATCGTCAGGCATCCGCAACTACGGAAGGATATGGTCAGACTGGGAATAGGTTTGTATGGAATTGATGTGGATGGAACCGCTACCCTCGACCTGCAGAATGTGGCTACACTCAGGTCTACCATTGCCCAGTTGAGGGAAGTGAAAAAAGGAGATGCAGTAAGTTATAACCGTAAGGGTGTGATGAAAGAAGATGCGCTTATTGCGACCATCCGTATCGGTTATGCCGATGGTTATACCCGTCATTTTGGAAATGGTAAGGGAAAGATGATGGTAAGAGGCAGAAGGGTTCCGGTTGTAGGATCGGTATGTATGGATATGACCATGATAGATGTGACCAATGTGCCCGGTGTGAAGGAAGGAGATGATGTGATCATTTTCGGCCAGGGCCTGCCGGTGCAGGAGGTAGCTTCCTGGGGAGAGACCATTCCTTATGAGCTCATGACCTCTGTTTCGCAGCGGGTAAAACGGATTTATTACCACGAATAGAATTAACCTTTTTTGACCAAGCGGCCCGGGTCTCAACCCTTATCTTTGAGCCTTTAATTTTTTAATGTGAAGCTTCGTTCCTCCATTCTCCTCATTTTGGTGATCATCATTGCCGACCAGGCTTTGAAGATCTGGATCAAGACCAGTTTTTCTTTCGGGCATGTCACCAATATTCTTGGTCAGTCATGGGCGCAGCTCTATTTTATAGAAAATGAAGGCATGGCCTGGGGTTGGAAATGGGGCGGCGAATGGGGTAAGATGTTATTGACCCTGTTCAGGCTTGCAGCAGTTTTGTTTGGTACCTGGTACCTGGGCCGCATTGTAAAACAGAAATATTCAAGAGGTTTTATCATATGTGCTTCTCTGATCTATGCCGGGGCCCTTGGCAACCTGATCGACAGCATGTTCTATGGAATGATATTCGAAAGCAGTGAGAATGGTAATGTAGCCGGCATGTTTACCGGTAATGGTTACGCGGGATTTTTACACGGCCACGTTGTGGACATGTTATACTTCCCGATGGTTGATACCACCTGGCCTTCCTGGGTTCCTGTCGTTGGCGGCAACCGCCTTGAATTTTTCAGTCCCATCTTTAATATAGCGGATGCTTCTATTTCCATCGGTGTCATTACCCTGCTGATCTTCCAGAAAAGACTGGTGCGGAAAGAAGAAACCACAGTTCAGCAGCAGACTGTAACTACTAATACAGAGTTAAGTGATAAGGCGCAGGTGATGTGATCATAAGATCTGGTGCCGGTGCCTGATCTGTTGCAAAGTATTTCTGAATAATATTTCCCTCCTTAACTGAGGTAGTTTTGTATTCCTTTGCGCCCTTCGCGCCTTGGCGGTGGAAGAAAATCAGAACCTAAACATTCCCGAATAAAAATTAAAAGTTTCAAAAGTTGATGAAAATTCGATTAAAGGATGCCTAAGCATAACCCTGTACAAAATATCACTCAAAAACGAAGGATCAGGTTCATTCTTTGCGTAACCTTTGCGCCCTTCGCGCCTTGGCGGTAAACAAAAATCAGAACCTTAATATTCACAGGGTATGAAGTAAAAGTGAATGAATTATCCAGGCTTTAAAAACATCACGGTAACACGAAAAACTACTGCTTCAGCACCCGCTTATTAATCACCAAAGCATTTGTTCTTAACTGAAGTGTATACAAACCCTTCGGCAGATTGGCGGTTTCAATTTGAATATTATTATAACCCTCCGCAATATTTACCTGTTGCATTTTCACCACCCTTCCGGAATTATCAATCAGCTGTAACTGTGCTACCTGGGCACTGCTTGCATGGATCTCCGCCTGCAGCTTATCATTGAAAGGATTAACGACACTTGCCAGGCTCAACCCTTCCTTATCAGAAGTAAGACGCACCACCCTTGACAGTTTTTGCTGGGTGCCATCGATAAGCCTGATGCGGTAGTAAGCAGTATTCGCCTGCGGGAAAGGCCCCGACCAGTTGTAATAATTCACTTCGTTTCCGTTCAACCCGTTCACTTCCGCGATGCGTGTGAACTGGATGCCATCAACACTTCTTTCCACCTGGTATCTTACCTGGCTTTCTTCCTGCCCTGAGACCCAGTTCAGCTTCACGATACCATCATCATTTTTACCGGAGAAAGAAAGAATATCTGTTTTTAGCGCGACACCACAATCAATCACATTCAAAGTAAGAATAGAACTGGCATCAGCGAAAGAGCAGTTGGGGTCCGAAATATTGCCTATGGTGCTTGCAACGACCACCCGGAATTTTAAACCACTGTCCGACATGTTCGCGACAAACGTGGGGTAGGCTGTATAGTATTCATAGGCACTGCCATTCCATAAAGGAACACCCGTACTAATACTGCCAGCATCTGTCCAGTTCACACCATTATCCGTACTGCGCTGCCATTTGTAGAATGTATAGTTGTTGAAATAGGAACGTATATAAGCCCCGATGTCCACTACGTTGCCCGAACAAACTGTCGGCGTATTGTTAGGTGTAAAGGCAAGGTTTGGACTACAGGTTGCTACCGAGATATCATCCAGGGCCCAGTCATTACCACCACCACCAGGTGCATTATTAAAGATCTTCAGGGTAAAATTGTTTTGTGTCGGTCCTGTTCTGAATGTAAAACCTTTCTTGATCCACTGGCCGGTATACATGATATTACCTGTTGTGTAATAGTCAATACCATCAACGTTAAAGGAAAGGTTGGGATATACTCCTGATGAATCATTGGCCGCTGTAGGAATATAGCCTGCACTTCCAGTACCCCGTCCGGCTGAATCGCAACCACATTTCGAACAGATATTGCGCATCCATACCGAGATCTCGTAATAGGTATTCGGGCAAAGACCGGAAATGGTTTGCTGGAAAGCCGAGTCAATACGGTAGGCGGCATTGATCACCAGCATATAACCGGCGTTGCCATTGGCAACGGTATCGGCAGCAGGGTTTCCCATCAAAGGATTGGTTGCACCGGTATGGTCACCAATGATATCCCATACACCAAATACACGGTAGGTGTTATTGGGCTTTGCCCAGTTATTACTGGTTGTATAGCCCGTCCTGATACTTGTATTATTGGGGATGCCGTAATAATAGTCGTTCGGTGAATTATTAGTGAATACGTTGTAAGTATAACCGGTAGGTACGTTGGCTGAAGCACCCCTGTTACGAGGTCTTCCTGAACCAAAAGTTCCATTGAATTCCGTACCCAGGGAGTTGGCACCAACTGCATTTGGACAAATACCAACGTTCTGGTAAACGGCAACCCTGCGGCCGGGGAAGGTAAAGGTCTGCAGGCCAAGACCCGAAGGCCTGTAGGTCATGGAGCCTCCGCCAAGACTGATCGTAGTATTGTAAGCTGCCGTGACTGTAACGCGGAATGACGCGATCATGATACAGGTGCTTCCGAAAAAGGAAGGCCTGTGGTCATTCACGATCCTGCCTCTTCTGTATGCTGTGGCAGGATTGGCATTACCACGGTAACCAAGGTTGATGCGGATATTAGCCCCGTTACGGAAACCCTGGTCATCAAACATGGCATCGGTAAACTGTTTGTATATTTTTCCTTCATTGGTGAGTACTCTTATGGTACCTGGAATAAAGCTGGTTCCGGCAGGAATCACATCAAAATATGCGCAACTGTCGTAGGTGCCGCTTCTTACAACAATGGAAGCCCTGATCTCCAGCACATCGCCTGGTTCAACAGTTCCGCCGTTAGTAGCCTTGGTAACGTTATAATAACTTTTACCAAAGTCGATATTCTGAGCCTGTGATATAAAAGGGAAATGACTAAGCAGGATTAATGCCAATACACCAACAAAAGCAGATATGGTAGTATTGTGTTTCATAGTCAGGTTCGGTTTAATAGGATTGGATCCGGTACCGAAGATAGGTTCCATTAATATGCTGTGCAATAGGTATTTCCTATAGTTTTTTACCTGCCCGGCCCGGGGTATTTTCAGGGGGAAATACTATTGATCCGCATCATGCACAGGACTATTTTGTGCTAAATCCAACCACCTATGTCTAAAAATCGAAGATGGTTAATCCTCCTTGGCTGGCTTTGTTTTACACAAGTAGTGTTAGCGCAGGGCGAACCCTTTACTAAGAGGGTGGTAGCCAGTGGTTTAAACTCTCCCTGGGAAATCATTTATGGTCCGAATGACTCCATCTGGGTTACAGAAAGTGTCACCTACCTCGTTAAAAGGATCAATATCGCTAATGGTAATGCCACAACTTTACTCAACCTTTCTGCCCTTAAGAATTTTTCCGCAGGCGATGGTGGCCGCTGGCCCCAGGGCGGATTAATGGGTATGGCTTTACATCCTGCTTTGTATAGTGCCAGTGCGGCGGTGCGTAGTGCCAATCCCTGGGTTTACCTGGCCTATGTTTACAACAGGCCTACCGGTCAAAACTGTTCCACAGACGCGAACTCCGGCAACCCCTGTAATTTTCTTACCCGTATTGTGCGTTATGAATACGACGGGAACACGCTTGCCAATCCTGAAATCATATTGGATGCTATGCCGGGAAGTAATGACCACAATTCCGGCCGCCTGGTCATGGGTCCTGACCTCAAATTGTATTACACCATTGGTGATTTGGGTGCGGGCCAGTTCAACAACAGTTCACGTACCAAAAATGCACAAACACTTGATGTTTTGGAAGGGAAGATCCTCAGGCTGAATTCAGAACCTGTGGGAAGTGGTGCGGACCGCTGGGTGCCCCATGACAATCCTTTTTATAATGGTCTGCCGATCTCGCCAAGAGATTATGTCTATTCAAGAGGACACCGGAATGCCCAGGGTATTGTTTGGGCCAATGTAAATGGAACGGACAGGTTGTTCAGTTCTGAACATGGTGATAAAACAGATGATGAAGTAAACCTGATCACCCCTGGTAACAATTATGGATGGAACCGCGTGTCTGGTTATTGTGATGATAATTATAACGGTCTAACACTCGGTGGTTATTCCGGTGTGGATGAAGGAGCATTCGGTGCTGCCAATACCACGAACCGTGAGCCGATGAAAACCCTGTTCACACTGAATAAAACAGATATCATGGGCCTGGGCAGCAACTACCTCAACTGGCCTACTGTTGCGCCTTCCAGCATTGATCTTTATACTGCAGGAAAAATTCCAGGCTGGCAAAACAGTGTGCTCGTTACCTGTCTCAAAGCAGGACGTGTTTACCGATTGAAACTGGATGCTGCCGGAACCGGTGTCACATCTAACAGTGGCGGCACTGATACGGCCAGTTATTTCAGGGGTGAAGGAAGGTTCCGTGACCTGGCGATCGCGCCTAACGGGGTGAAGTTTTACCTGGCCTGTGATGCGAGCGGCCAGACCTCCGGGCCTACCGGTGGATTCAACGGTGGTGGTACACCTCCGCCGAATGCAGGCCGCATCATGGAATTTTCTTATTCAGGAATGATCCTGCCGATCAACGATCATACTTTGTTACAGCCAGGTGAAGTAGAGAAAAAGATCTCTGTTTATCCTAGCCCGACTACAGGACCATTGATGGTTTCAGTGAAAGTAAGTGCAGCGAAACCATTTTATGTGGATGTGTTTAACATGGCAGGTATCAGGATGAAGAGCCAGAAAACAACAAGATCTGACCTGATGATGGATATCAGGGAACTTCCGGCAGGCATGTACTATGTGCAGGTGCGCAATGCCTATGACCAGGTATTGCAGACAAACAAGATCATCAAACTCTGATCATTCATAAGAACCAAACCAGTTCACATCCCAGTTACGGGGATCATTGGAGATCTGGTTTTTTTGAATGAAAGTAGTCTGGGCAAGACCTTGCGATCTTGGAATCTGAACTACCGGGGTCTTGATGGCATCCTGTTTTTTTTCGATCACCGACAGCGGGTATCCGCTGTATTGAATGGCGGACTGGGATCTATCTTTCATACCAGGTTGGAGTTTAGGGTAACGGAAATGTTTATCTATGCATTGTTAAATTAAACAATACCTGCATTAAATGCAATAGTCCATGGACTATAGACTATCGACTATGGACTATGGTCTCTACATCAAACATTTACATCTCCCACCATCTTAGCCGGGTCTACCCACGCGTCAAATTCTTCAGCTGTTACATATCCCAGTTTTACAGACATTTCTTTTAAAGTGGTTCCCTCTTTATGGGCTTTCTGTGCAATTTCAGCGGCTTTGTAATAACCGATCTTAGTGTTAAGTGCTGTCACCAGCATCAGTGAATTATTCACATGCTTTTTGATATTGGCTTCTATCGGTTCTATGCCTGTAGCGCAGCGGTCATTGAAACTTACACAACCATCACCGATCAGCCTTGCACTGTGCAGGAAATTATAGATCATCACCGGCTTGAATACGTTTAATTCAAAATGTCCCATAGCACCCCCGATATTGATAGAAACATCATTGCCCATAACCTGGGCAGCGATCATGGTTAAAGCTTCGCATTGTGTTGGATTCACTTTACCAGGCATGATGGACGAACCCGGCTCATTATCAGGAATAAAAATTTCGCCTATGCCTGCCCGTGGCCCGGAGCTGAGCATGCGGATATCATTGGCGATCTTCATGAGACTTACCGCTACTGTCTTGAGCGCTCCATGTGACTCCACGATCGCATCATGAGCCGCAAGTGCTTCAAATTTATTTTCAGCTGTTACAAAAGGAAGTCCTGTAAGTTTTGCTATCTGTTTGGCAACATTTTCCGAATAACCTTCAGGTGTGTTGATACCTGTACCGACAGCGGTTCCGCCCAGGGCCAGCTCCGCCAGATGTGGAAGCGTATTTTTGATTGCCTTCAATCCATGATTCAACTGGGATACATAGCCGCTGAATTCCTGACCTAGTGTAAGCGGGGTGGCATCCATAAAATGGGTACGACCGATCTTTACTACATGATTGAAAGCTTTTGCTTTTTCCGCCAGGGTATCGCGCAGTTTTTCAATACCGGGAATGGTAACATCCACCAGCATTTTATAGGCGGCTATATGCATGGCAGTTGGAAAAGTATCATTGGATGACTGGGATTTATTGACATCATCATTCGGGTGTAAGGCTTTTTCCTTGTCGGACAACTGCCCCCCGTTCAATACATGACCCCGGTAAGCAATCACTTCGTTCACATTCATATTGCTTTGGGTACCGCTGCCGGTCTGCCAGACCACCAGGGGAAAATATTCATCGAGTTGGCCCGCATTGATTTCATCACAGGCACGGCCGATCAGTTCCATTTTTTCTTTGGGCAATACCCCCGCTTCAAAATTGGTGATGGCCGCCGCTTTTTTCAGGTAGGCGAAAGCCCTGATTATTTCTTTGGGCATGCGGTTAATATCCTGGGCGATCTTGAAATTTTCGATACTGCGCTGGGTTTGAGCTCCATAATAGGCATCCACGGGTACTTTTACTTCACCCATGGTATCTTTCTCGATGCGGAATTCTGGCATATAGGTAAGATTGAGCCGCAAATTTAGCCCGAAAATTGTACCGATAGGGTATGACTAAAACCAGGCTGGCATTATTAATTGGAACAAGTGTGGCATTTGCTTCATGTGTTTACGTGATCGAGGACCAGAACAAGATCGAGATCAGTGCAAAGGATTCCCTGCAGGCCAAAGCATATATGGATTCATTGCATGCTGATTCGATGTCAAGGACCTCTGCAAGGGTAGATCCTGTTGCAACTGATTCCACCATCACCGGCTTTTTCACCGGTAAGGAGATCAATACAAAAAATGTACACCCGCAGCAACTGATCGATTTCGCGAAAACGCAGATTGGCGTCCCCTATAAATACGCATCAACAGATCCGCGCCAGGGATTTGATTGTTCCGGTTTCATTACCTATGTATTCAATCATTTCGGGATCATCGTTCCCAGGTCCTCCATCGATTTTACAGAAGTAGGTAAACCCGTTCCGCTGGAAACCGTAAAGCCTGGAGATATTGTATTATTTACAGGAACTGACAGTACTGAAAAATTCGTTGGACATATGGGCCTCGTGGTGAACCAGGAGAATAAGGTGGTTAATTTTATTCACTCCACTTCGGGCAAAGCCTATGGGGTAACTATTACACCGTTGAACAGGTATTATATGGGAAGGTTCATGAAGGCGATCAGGATTTTTCCGCAAAATGGTTAAAGGCCTTTGAACACCGGTTTCCTTTTTTCCAAAAACGCTTTCGTTCCCTCTTTCATATCCTCTGTTCCGAAACTTTCACCAAATCCTTCAAGTTCCTTTTCATAACCCTTGCTGGTATATGCAGCGTTGGCTGCACTGATGCAATAGCCGATGGCAAGAGGAGCTTTGTTTATGATCAGCTTCATCAGCTCATTTGCTTTTGGCATTAGTTCTTCCGCACTGGTTACATGATTCACCAGGCCATACTGATGCGCTGTGCGTGCATCGATCATATTGCCTGTCATCAATAATTCCATTGCCCTGCCTTTCCCGATAAGTTGAACCAGTCTTTGTGTTCCCCCGTATCCGGGTATCAGCCCGAGATTCACTTCAGGCTGCCCGAATTTTGCCTGTTCAGCCGCAATCCTGAAATGACAGGCCATAGCCAGCTCACATCCTCCCCCAAGGGCAAAGCCATTTACTGCAGCTATCACAGGTTTGCGGCAATTCTCAAATTGAAAAAAAACATCCAGACCTGTTTTCGCAAGCTTCTTCCCTTCTTCAACACCAAGACCTGTAAATTCCGTAATATCTGCACCGGCCACAAATGCTTTTTGTCCAGCGCCTGTTAAGATCACTCCCTTGATGTCCGGGTTGTTCTCCACTTCATTGATCACCTGGCCAAGTTCTTTGATCACATCACGGTTCAAAGCATTTAATTTATCCGGGCGGTTAATGGTTATGGTAAAGATTCCATTTTCCAGTTGGGTTAAGAGGGTCTGATACATGAGAAATATTTTGGCAAATGTATCATTTAACTGATTTCAGTATTTTCCATGAATGATACGTATTGCGCTGGCCTGCCTTGCATGCATGATATTATTTGAATCCTGTTATGTGGGCCGTGCATACAAATACCGCAAGTTTAACCTGGAAGATCTTGAAAAACTGGATGCAGTGCAATTACCGCCTTCACCCAAACCATTTGTTTTTGCCTATGATACGGCAGGCAGATCCTCGTTGGCCGCTTATCTTGATTCCAATCTCTCCGGTTCCCGGACCTATGCCTTCCTGGTGATACAAAACGATTCCATCATTTATGAAAGATATTTTGGTGCGGTAAATGAAAGCTCAAAACTTCCGTCCTTCTCTGTTGCCAAATCTTTTGTCAGTGCATTGATAGGAATTGCCATTGAAGAGGGTTTCATCAAAAATGTGAATGACCCGGTAACTGCTTACCTGCCTTCAATGGGAAAAGTTGATAAAGGTTATGAACAGGTAACCATTCAACACCTGCTTGATATGAGAAGTGGTGTAAAGAGCAATGAAAATTACAGCAATCCTTTTAGTGATGTGCTGAAAATGGGATTCGCACGCAATGTTGCACGCACAGCTTTAAAAACCAAACTGGCAACAGCTCCTGGTACCTTCGATTACCGCAGTGTGAATACGCAACTGCTTGCCCTTGTTCTGGAAAAAGCAACCGGCCGTTCACTGCAGGATTACGCCAAAGAAAAACTATGGGGACCATTGGGGATGGAATTCATGGCTTCCTGGAATGATGATAAGAAAGACCGCGTACGTGCATTTTGCTGCATCAATGCAGCGGCAAGGGATTTTGCAAAGTTTGGAATGTTATACCTGAAGCAGGGCAACTGGGAGGGGAAACAGGTTGTTCCGGGATCTTGGATAAAACGAAGTGTGGACCCCGATACATTGAGATTGAATGATCAGTATAAAAACCAGTGGTGGTCTGATGTAAGCCGCAAGGGTTTTACGGAGCTCTCCAAAGCAAAGGAATTTGCTGCATTACATTCTTCCTCCGATATCAAAACAATTGTTACCCAGGGCAAGCCGGATTATTTTGTAGTGTATTATCCATCCGGCGCCTATCATGCAGAAGGCATCCTTGGACAGTTTATCTACGTGAACCCTTCAAAAAATTTAGTGATCGTGCGGATGGGTCAGAACTGGAGCCATCCATCCCAGTACGCGCAGGGATTCATCTATCATGTGGGCAGCAATGTGATCAGGTGATCAGAAATTCCGGTGCTCCCTTACCCATTCACGTATGTAGTCAGCAATATCTTTCGTTGGAGTTCCGGGAGCAAATAATTTTCCAGCACCCTGCTGCTGCAGCTGCTGCATGTCTTCATCAGGAATAATACCTCCGCCTGTGAGCAGCACATCGTTCATTCCTTTTTCTTTCATCAGGGCAAGCACTTTGGGGAATACCGTCATGTGTGCTCCTGAAAGAATGCTGATGCCAATGGCGTCCACATCTTCCTGCAACGCGGCCTGCACCACCATTTCCGGTGTCTGCCTTAATCCTGTATAAATGACTTCCATCCCTGCGTCCCGCATGGCGGTAGCAATCACTTTGGCGCCACGGTCATGACCGTCAAGCCCCACTTTTGCAACCAGTACACGGATCGGACGATTTGTTGTTTGCATAAAAACGGTTTAAGCTTCTAGCTATTAGCTACGAGCTGCGAGCCAGGTGATCTGCTTCAAACTTAACAATTTGCTTCAGGCAATTGAATCTATCTTCCTATTATCTTCTTCCCTTCTTTCTTGGCGGTAAAAAAAACTTACATCCTCCCACCAAAACTTTCCACTGCTCTCTCTATCCTCTCCATCGTTTCCTCTTTTCCCAATGTCTCAGCAATTTCAAAAACCTGCGGACCGTATTTACCACCTACCAGCATGATGCGTAATGGTAATTGCAATTCACCAGGTTTGATGCCGGCTGTTTCCGCCTGTTGTTTGAAGAACATTTCAAGCGTTGCTGCATCCCAGCTGCTGATGCTGGCAAGTGACCTGGCGTATTGTTCAAAAAATGTTTTCTTCTCTTCATTCCATTTGGCTTTGATGGGAATGGTATCATAGTCTACCGGCCTGCGGAAAAAGAAAGCACTGTGCTCATAAAAATCTGTAAGCAGGGTGCAGCGGTCTTTCACCAGCCCGAGCACTTTATCAAAATAAGTTTCATCAGTTATTGCCAATCCTTTTTCCAAAAAATATTCTTTTACCTGTTCTCGATAAGAGGGCACAGGTGATTTTTTGATCCATTCATGGTTGAACCATTTCGCTTTTTCAAAATCAAATTTCGCCCCGCCCTTATGAACTTTTTCAATAGTGAATGCCTGTACCAGTTCATCAAGACTGAAAATTTCTTTCTCTGTTCCGTCATTCCACCCCAGCATGGCAAGCAAATTCACAAAAGCTTCAGGCAAAAATCCCCGCTCACGGAATCCTTCAGTAAGCTCTCCTGATTTAGGATCAGTCCAGCTCATGGCAAAAACAGGAAAACCATATTTGGCTCCATCACGTTTACTGAGCTTGCCGCTTGGCCCGAGTATCAATGGAAGATGTGCCCACTGTGGCATTTTATCCTCTCCAAAAAGATAGCGCCACAACAATACATGTACCGGTGCACTCGGCAGCCACTCTTCACCCCGGAATGCATGCGTGATCTTCATCAAATGATCATCTACCACCACGGCGAGATGGTAGGTCGGCATGCCATCCGCTTTTAATAGCACCTTATCATCAACAACATTGGTTTCAAAACTTACCTCACCCCTGATCATATCTGTAAAGCTCACTGTTTCTGATTCCGGCATTTTGATGCGGATGACATGAGGTGTATTTTCTTCCAGCAGATTTTTTGTTGCAGCTTCATCCAGCGAAAGAGAGTTGCGCATCTGCATTCTCACACTGGCATCATACTGGGGGTTGGGATTGGTTTCGGTTCTCAGCCTCATGCGCATGGCATCCAGGTCAGCCGCGGTATCAAAAGCATAATAAGCAAAACCCTTTTTCACCAGTTCTTCAGCATACTGGCGGTATTGTTCTTTTCTTTCACTCTGCCTGTAAGGGCCGTAAATTCCTCCATGCCTGGTGCTTTCATCAGGCACCAGTCCGCACCATTCCAGCGTATCGAAAATATATTCTTCCGCACCTTTCACAAACCTGCTCTGGTCTGTATCTTCTATTCTCAGGATAAAATCCCCTCCATGTTTTTTGGCAAACAGGTAATTGTATAACACTGTACGCACACCACCCAGGTGTAATCCACCGGTTGGGCTGGGTGCGAACCTTACTCTTACTTTTCCTTGCATGCTGCAAAAGTAAGGTGAACTCCTTCGTACTTTTAATTTTCAACTTCCGGTTTCGCATGCAACGGTATTTTGTCAAAACCCCCTGGCTGCTAAAAAAAATTTATCCCAATTATTACTGGGATGTAAAAGGCAGCGATGCAGTTTACCTGAGTTTTGATGATGGTCCCCACCCGGAAATCACACCCTGGGTGTTGGAACAATTACGCAGGTTTGGTGCAGAAGCAAGTTTTTTTTGCATAGGAAAAAACGTAGCAGCACATCCATTAGTTTATGCTGCTGTACAGGAAGATGGCCACGCTGTGGGCAACCATACTTATCATCACAAAAATGGCTGGCGTACAAAAGATGAGGATTATATCGAAGATGTGAGGAGGGCTGTTCCACTTATTGATTCCCATTTATTCCGTCCGCCCTACGGGCGGATCAGGCAGAGCCAGGCAAAGCAAATTCCTTCCGTGCTGGGAAAGGAAAACGCAAGGGTCATTATGTGGGATGTTTTAAGCGGCGATTTTGATGCAGGCATTTCTCCTCAGGATTGTTTTTATAATGTGGCCAACCATATCCGGCCTGGTTCCATCATTGTATTTCATGACAGTGAGAAAGCTTATAAAAATTTGAAATATGCCCTTCCGGCCACGCTGGAATTCCTGGAAAAAAATAAAATGCAGAGTAAAAAACTGGAAGATTTTTGAAGGGGGGGAAGGCCCTGAAATAATTAGGGCCTGGGTAGAAACCCTGGCCCGTTTTTAATCCGTACCCTATGAAAACT
>CBDUBK010000003.1:0-19613 GCA_965365375.1 uncultured bacterium
CCTTTACCTTTTCCGTTTCATTTCTTAATACAGCCAGTTGCAGCATGACCAGAGTTTTGCGCAAAAATAAGTGAAGGCTAGTTCATAGTCGAAAGTTCAAAGTTGAAAGTCGGTGAACTAAAGGATGAGAAATCTTTTTAAGTTCTTAGTCAGTAGCCGGTAATCGGACTATTCTTTGCAGTTAGAATCTCCCCAGGGATGCAGGATTAGATCCTGAGAATCCTTCAATCCTGAGAATCCTGATCTAACACCCGATATTTGCACCCATGTATATCAGCGATGACCTGCAAACCAGGTGGTGGAAACTGGAAGAGAAATTAATGGAGCGGTTCGGGAAAAAACCGGATGTGGAATCAGTATTGTTTATGATTGGCATCCAGGAACTGGGAGTGGTCCACGAAAAATTTACCAAGGAGCAAAAGCAGGATCTCATGCATATCGCCATCTGCACCGTTCTTGCTCCCAGCGGCTATTATGAACTTTCGCATGTGGATGAAGATGGCTGGCCTCATTTCAAACAATTAATGGCCATGCCTGACATGCACCCTGCCCAGCAGGAAAATTTTCTGAAAGACCATATCCTGCTGTATTTTCAGAATGAAGAATTCTTATGAAAAGAAAAGGAATGTTTTTAAGGATGATGCTGGTTGCGGCCTGCTGCCTGCCTTTATTATTATCCGCTCAACAAAATATCAAGGTAAAAAAGAAGGACCGAAAAAGGGATATAGCCCTGGTTACAACGGAAGGAACCATCATTCTGCGGTTGAATGACTCCACTCCATTGCACCGCGATAATTTTATCAGGCTGGTAAAATCAAAATATTTTGACAGTGTACTTTTTCACCGGGTCATCAACCGTTTTATGATCCAGGCGGGGGATCCTAACAGCAGGTCGGCCGCAGCAGGTATTCCATTGGGAAATGGTGGTCCGGGTTATACAGTTCCGGCGGAATTCAGGCCTTCGCTTTTTCATCATAAAGGCGTTCTGGCTGCAGCAAGAATGGGAGATGATGTAAATCCGCAGAGAGCCAGCAGCGGTTCTCAGTTTTACATAGTGCATGGCCGGGTACATACCGACATCACGCTTGATTCTGTTGAAACCTTCCGGCTAAAGGGATATAAAATTCCTCCTGCTCACCGGGAGGTGTATAAAACGCTGGGAGGAGCACCACATCTTGACCAGCAGTACACCATATTCGGTGAAGTGGTTTACGGGCTGGAAATAGTAGACCTGATTGCGGTCACTCCTACAAGCAGGGCCCAGGACAGGGACCGGCCATTGAAAGATATGCGCATCATCAAGGCCAGGCTGGTAAAAAGAAAAAAATACCCGGGCAGATCCTGATTGCCGGCCATGCCAGTTAAAATAATTGAAGTACTTTCCACCACATTTGTAATATTTGCAACATAAATCTAGAATATGAATTTCCCTGAGCAACTGCGTTACACCAAGGATCATGAATGGATCAGGATTGAAGGAGATGTGGCCGTTATTGGCATTACAGATTTCGCGCAACATGAATTAGGCGATATCGTGTACGTGGAGATTGAATCCGTAGACAAGGAGTTAAACGCAGGTGAGGTTTTTGGAACTGTAGAAGCAGTCAAAACCGTTTCTGATCTTTATCTTCCGGTAGCCGGAACTGTAACTGAAGTGAATCCTAAACTGAACCAGAATCCTGATCTCGTGAATACAGATCCATATGGTGAAGGCTGGATGGTGAAGATGAAATTCAACAGCCAGGCTGATATTGACGCACTGATGGATGCACAGGCTTACCAGTCACTGGTTGGATAATACATCCATTTCCAAATATCTTTCGTAATTAAAAATGTTGTTTCGCTACTTCTGACCACCAAATATTGAGCACCAAACTCACATACGAGGAAAGTGAACTGGTGGCATCCCTTCGTTCAAGGGATGACCAGGCTTTCAGCTACCTGTATGAAAATTATTCCGGTGCCCTTTATGGAGTTATCAGGCAGATTGTATCTGATACTGAACTGGCCAATGATGTATTGCAGGAAACATTTGTAAATATCTGGCGCCGGGTTGAAACCTATGATTCAGCAAAAGGAAGGTTGTTTACATGGATGCTGAATATCGCGAGAAATGCAGCCATAGATAAAGTGAGGTCCAAGGGTTTCCAGCAAAGCCTGAAACAAATGCCCCTGGATGGTGATGTGATCCAGGCCGGCATCAAACCCGGGATTGATGATTATGGCCTGAAAAAACAGATCCACAGGCTGAAGGACGAACAGAGGTTATTGATTGACCTGTCATTTTTCCAGGGTTATACACATGAACAGATCGCGCAGGCCTTACACATACCATTAGGAACAGTAAAAACAAGAATAAGGAGTGCGCTTACACAGTTAAGGGCATTATTATCATAAAAGTGAATGTAAAAGAATACATAGCGAGTGGCATGGTAGAAAGCTACGTAATGGGATTACTCTCCGAGGCCGAGCGCCAGGAGTTTGAATCTCTTTGCCAGCAATACCCTGAAATAGCGGAAGCCAGGAATGCTTTTGAGCTGGAACTGGAAGACCGCCTGCTTTCTGATGCGCGCCCTGCACCGGCCCACCTGCAGCAGCAGATCAAAGAAAAACTCAGCACCACATCCACTGTCGCATATGAAACTGAACTGGAAGAAGAAAGAACACCTGTACGTTCCATGGGTGCCTGGAAATGGATCGCTGCCGCCGCATTATTATTGATGGCTGGTGCCGGGTACTGGGCATTTACAGAAAATAAAAAGTATAATGAAGCCCGGTCAACCATTGCGCTACTTGAAGACAGCCTGGAAAAAGTTCAGCAGGATACCGGAATTGAACAGCCCGGGGCCTCGCCCAAGTCCGATTTTAAAATGGCAGCCATAAAAGAAGACAATGCTTCTGCTACCATTTACTGGGATACCATCAGCAAGGATGTTTACCTGATGATCAATAATATGCCTGCCCCCGCATCTGACAAACAATACCAGCTCTGGGCACTCCTGCCCGACGAAAACGCGGCGCCGATTGATCTCGGCACCATCCAGCTCAGGCAGGAAAGAATTCTTTACCGCATGAAGAATGTGCAACATGCAAAAGCATTTGCCATCACACTGGAACCAAAAGGCGGCAGCCCTTCACCTACTTCCGCGCCAATGGTTTCCGAACAGCCCATCAATCTCTGATAACTTTCGCTGGTAAACTTTAACCGCTTCCTGATTACTTTGCATGATGTTTCAATGGAAAATATTTCGCAGCAGGTATGTTGCAACCGGGTGGTTCCTGCTGATGACGATTTTATTTTTTATTCCTGGTTCTTCAATACCCAAACAAAACTGGATCACCTATATACAGTTTGATAAAATCGTTCATATTGGTTTATTCGCTGTACTCTTATTCCTATGGAAGTCGGCTTTTGAATCTCCTGCAAAATATTATAATGCCTGGCTGATCATTCTGTCAGGAATCTATGGCCTGATGATAGAAATCCTGCAGGGAATGCTGGTGCCTAACAGGGATTTTGATTTATTTGATCTGATAGCAGACGTTGCAGGTAGTTTCCTGGGAATACTTATATGGATGAGGGTATATAAAAAAAATAAACCCCTGTAGAAACAGGGGTCGCAACCAAAACTAACTGCTTATGAGAAAATTGACTGCTTTATGTGAGAAGAACTATATAATATAAACGCAAAATAGGTGCCAATTGTTTCCCTTCATTTGTTAAGAGTTTCCAAACTTCAAAAGAACATCATGGCTTTTATAATTATAGAAAAAATGATGCCAGCCGTAACAAATAATAAAAATCCGGCTGGTGCCGGATCCATGACTTTTCATTGACAAAAACCCGGATTATTACGAGGGTAGATCACAGTTATACCTGTGGTAGGGAAAATTAATCCTCAATTTTGTTTGGCCAGTTTTTCAGCATTTTCAGCAAACTGCAATGCATCAATCAGCTCCTCAATATCACCGTCCAGCACCTGCTGGAGATTATACAAGGTAAGGCCGATCCTGTGGTCTGTTACCCTGCCCTGCGGATAATTATAGGTCCTGATTTTGGCACTCCTGTCGCCTGTACTGACAAGGCTTTTACGGTGTCTTGAAATTTCCTCTTCCTGTTTTCGTACCTGTTCTTCGTAAAGTTTCGTACGCATCATCTGCATGGCCTTTTCCCTGTTGGCCAGCTGGGTTCTTTCCGTCTGGCAGATCACCACGGTTCCTGTAGGGATATGTGTCAATAAAACTTTTGTCTCCACCTTGTTTACGTTCTGACCACCTGCACCACCACTTCTTGCCGTTTCCATTTTTACATCGCTGTCTTTCAATTCAAAATCAACTTCTTCCGCTTCGGGCATAACAGCAACAGTAGCAGCGCTGGTATGCACACGACCGCTGGCCTCGGTATCAGGCACACGCTGCACCCGGTGAACACCACTTTCAAATTTGAGCGTACCGTACACATCATCTCCAACTACCTCGATCTGAACTTCCTTATAACCTCCCACTGTTCCTTCATTTTCACTGAGCAGTGCGGTCTTCCATCCACGGCGCTCACAATATTTCATGTACATGCGTACAAGATCGCCTGCAAAAAGGCTGGCCTCATCGCCGCCCGTACCTGCCCTGATCTCGAGAATCGCATTTTTCTCATCCTGCGGATCTTTAGGGATCAGCATCTGGCGGATCGAACTTTCAAGCTTTGATTTTTTTTCTTCGGTTCCGGGGAGTTCTGATTTTGCCAGTTCCCTCATTTCTTCGTCCGTACCATTAAGTGCTTCACGGTAAAACTCCACATCATCGATGAGCTTTTTATAATCAGCATAGGCATTCACGATCTTTTCCAGGCTCCGGTATTCTTTGGAAAGCTGGCCGAATTTCCTGTTATCACCAATGATCTCAGGATTGGTGAGTGAAACACCCAGGTCATCGAATCTCGCTTTTATGGCATCCAGTTTATCAAGCATGTTTGAAATTGGCTGGCAAAATTACAGATTGGCAAACGAATAAGAACGTTAAGAAGAGTGTATTTTGCCACCCTATGGCATACAGGAAGCTAAGTGCAGACAGGCTTTTTGACGGCAGGCGCCTGCTGGAAGATCACGTGCTGCTCGTCAAAGATGATGGAACAGTGGTAGACCTTCTTCCTGCAGCACCCAATGATGGGGAGGTGGAAAGACACCGGGGGATTTTATCCCCCGGACTTATAAATTGCCATTGCCACCTGGAGTTGAGCCATTTAAAAGGTCACATCCCTGAACACACCGGCCTGGTAGATTTTGTAACACAGGTGGTCACTAAACGACAGGCAGGCCAGGAGAAAATTTTTGCTGCGATTGATGAAGCTGAAACAGCCATGTTTGAAAACGGGATCGTTGCCGTAGGTGATATCTGTAATACTGACCATACCCTTGCTCAGAAGCAAAGCAGCCGGATGCACTATTACAATTTTATTGAACTGAGCGGATGGGCGCCTTCTATTGCGGCCCAGAGGGCGGAAGCCGGTCAGTTATTGTTGGATCATTTCCGCCTATCCGGCAGCGCCAGGTCCTCACTTGTTCCCCATGCACCTTATTCAGTTTCTGAAAATTTATGGCATTTGCTCAGGCCGCGCTTTGATGGTAAGGTAACCAGCATGCACAGCCAGGAAACTGCTTTTGAAGATGCTTTCTTCATAGATGGTTCAGGTGACCTGAACAGGATGTTCGAAGTTTTGAAAATCAGCAATAAGCATCACCGGCCTACAGGTCTTTCCAGCCTGCAATCAGTTTTTGAAAACCTTACAGGCGCAGCCAGCATACTGCTTGTGCATAATAGTTTTACTTCCGAAGAAGATACCAGGTATGTAAAAGAGAAATCCATAAATGCCAGCCAGGTTTCATTTTGTATCTGCATCAATGCCAACCAGTATATCGAAAACACAGTTCCACCATTGCATCTCCTAAGGAAAAACAATTGTTCGATCGTATTGGGAACAGACAGTCTTGCCAGCAACCACCAGCTCGATATCATGCAGGAGATCAAAACCATTCATAAATTTTTTCCTTCTGTTTCCCTCGAGGAATGTTTGCAATGGGCAACAATTAACGGGGCAAGGGCTTTGAAAATGGAGGACCACCTTGGTAGTTTTGAAAAGGGAAAGAAACCCGGTGTGGTGCTGATTGATGCTGGTAATTATTCAGCGCGGAGGCTGATATGATCAGCTGAGAATTTCTCTCAAAACAGGAAGGGTTTTCATTGTACCAAAATCCGGTACGTGGAAAGCATAATACAATTCTACCGCGTGAATGATCCTTCTTCTTGTTTCCTGGTTCAGTGGCAGGTCGTCCAGTTCTGCGGGATGCATGATCTTAAGTATATGCGCAACTGCTGATGCTTCTTTTTCCATGAGGTAATGCTGGTGCTGGGGCTGCACAGAAGTAAAACATCCTTCCTGCAAATCAAGATAAGGGGGTGTGCCTTCAAATTCTTCGCTGATGCGGAACCCAAAAAAAACAGCCAGGTGAAGTGCGAAGAACAATGGAAAATTAGCGGTGATCTTATCATTGGCTTCATCCAGGTGGTGAAGTGCATCCTCAACAAAATAAAACAGGTCAGGATGCGGCTCGGGCTGTTTCAGACACTTACCCAGCAGCTCTATCATAAAAAGCGCAACAGCATTTTTCCTGACATCAGAAAGAATATGCTGGTATAGGAAGGCCCATTTGTATTCCTTAAGCCTTTGCAGGTTTTTAAATTCATTCTGGTAGGCCACTAGATCCAGTATGGCGCAAGGCTGGAACATTGCCGCCTTTGCTGTTCCCTTATTCGAAACAGTGCGAACACCATTTACAAGATAACTCTGGATGCCTGCCAGTTCGGTGAACATGGTTACCACCAGGCTGGTCTCGCCATATTTAACGGAGCGCAATACGAGGCCTTTTGTTTTGAGAAGCATACTAGAAGCTACTAGCAGCTAGCTTCTAGTAGCTAGCTGCTTATTTGGAAATGAAAACAATTTTAGAAACGAGTTTTTCCTGGCGTTTATCATCAACAGCAATTACAAGATAAACTCCCGATGATGCCTGCCTGCCATTATAATCCAATCCATTCCATATAGCCTGCCCGCCTAATGACCTTGCCTGGTAAACCAGCCTGCCATTCAATTCTGTGATTTTAACCGTGCTGTTCTCCGGAAGTCCTTTAATACCGATTGAACCATTATAACCCGGGGGCACAGGATTGGGATACACCAGCACATTATTTTTGGTCTCCGCTGCTTCAGTAGCACTTCCACGGAAAGAAATTATTCCCTTAGCCGTTGCAAAAAAAACTTCCCCGTTGCTTCCGTTGATGGTTATGGATTTTACATCATTGCTGAGAAGCGGGCTGTTTGTTTCATTGAAATGTGCCAGCACTTTATCTCCATCTGGAGATACCAGCCAGGCACCGCTGGATGTTGCGATCCATTTCCTGTCGGCACCATCAACGGCAATGCTCCGCACCTGCTGGCCTTTGAAGAGATAATTTGCAAATGCATCTTCCTTTATTATGGGCCATACGGCCTCACAACCTGTAATGAATGCTTCATAAGGACATTGCACTACTGCAATACCATCACCGGTGCCGATCCAGATGAAACCTGATTTATCTTTTGCCAGCGCCAGTACTTCGCTGGAAGGCAAATTGCCCAGGCCTGCTCCCTGGCGGTACATTCTCCACTTATCATCATTGGGATCATCAATGGTATTATTATGATCAAATACGATAATACCGTTGCCAAGCGGGGAGAGGATCCATTTCTGGTTGGCATCATCAATTACAATCTGAGCTGCTGCATTGATGTTCAGGGTAAAGGGAGCTACGTAAGACATCCAGCTTCCATCATTCTTCAAAACATGCAACTGCCTGTTGGATCCGAAATTGGAGATCCATAAATTATTTTCAGCATCAAAAGCAAGTCCGGATACACGGTAACTGGTGGGATCACCAACTGTTGCTCCAATGGGTGAATTCTGTTTGAAGATTTCAAGCTGCCCGTCCCTCGTGATGTGCAAAAGCCCCCCTCCATAAGAACCTGCCCAGACTGATTCATCCCTTGGGTCAACAACCGCTGTTATAAAATCCATGAGTGAATCCAGCACTGGATAGGTATACTGGTTGAAGGCATTCCAGCTGCCATCCTGCAGTTTATAAATGCCCCCGCGGTTGTAGAGATAATTCCAGGATTCATTCACGCTTCCTGCAGTGGCATAGAGTACATCTTTAAAAACCGTCATTCCTCCTGATGAAATATCAAATGGTGAATTGGGTTTGAATACTTCCGGATCATTTGACCTCCACCTGGAAAGGCCGCCAAAAAGATCAGCGATCCGGGTTTCATTATTTAAACTGATCGCTTTTTTAGGAAAGGAGATCACCCCGCCGTATTGCATATTTTTTTGAACACTCCCATCTGTATTGAGAATAAGAACCTGGCTGGCGCCTGTTGACTGGCGCTGGCTGAGAAATAATTTGTTTTCGGAAACATTTACGGACACTACCGGCCATCCATTTCCAAAGAACAGGCTCCAGTTGCCTGCATTTTCTACATACAGGGAATCATTGTGCAGCGCTATGGTTTTGTTGTTGTATTCCACCACTGCCTTTACCGGTCCCGGAGGTAAACCATTAGCACCGGAGACATTGCTCCAGTTATTAAAATCAGCAGGATTGTTTGAAGTGATGGCGATCCTTTTCAATCCTTCTTCCGTAGCAGCATAAAAAAATCCATTGCTTTTCACAAATCCACTGGTACGTACATGATCGCCGTTATTGCCGATGAACCAGGTTTCCCTGATCTCCAGTTTTTCCGCGTCCAGTACAATAACTCCCAGGCCGGTTGAAAGGTAAACCCGGTTGTTATCAGGAAAAATATGATAGATGTTCTTATCGCCTGAAATATTTTCCCTCTTTAGTTCAGGTATATTATGGATGCCTTTTGCGTCGAGTACGTCTAAATTGGAATTGAGATAGGCGATGTATAATTTTTTAGATACAGGGTCAAATTGTATGGTGCTGATGCCGGTTTCGCTTAACCCGGAAACCCTGCTGATCCTTTCCTGCTCACCAGATTCCAGGTCTACACTGAACAGGCTGTAAGTAGTGGCGGCATATACTTTATTGCCGGAGGCCGCCAGGTCGTTAGCACCCTGGTAAGGCAGGTGCTCCCTCCAGTTCCCGATAGCCGGAAGCTGGTTCTGGGCATAGGTTTGCAGGGAAAGAAAAAACAAAAAAACAAGGTACTTCCTCACTTTTCAAAGCTAAGTGATTCGGATCAAAAGGTTATTGGCCAACAGCTAATGGGCTGGTGGCTACTAATTCCTTTTCTTTGCGCCAAATTCAACCTATGTGGGGATCTCTTGCCCGTCTGATTTTGAGATTTGGATACTTGTGGCTCTCTGTTCTGGTGGTGCTGACCGTTTTCCTGGGATGGCAGGCCAGCAAAGTTTCTCTTAGTTATGAATTTTCGAGGGCTATCCCCACTGATAATCCCAAATACCTGGCTTACCAGTCTTTCCGTAAACAATTTGGCGAAGATGGCAACCTGCTGGTGGTCGGAATTCAGACCGACCGGCTGTTTCAGGAGGCAATCTTCAATGATTACCTGCAACTTTCCCGCGACCTCAAAAAAAACAGGGGTGTAACAGATGTGATCTCCGTGCCCGCAGCGGTAAACCTGGTGAAAGCAGCTGAATCTGAAAAATTGCAGGCAGTACATATTTTCCAGGATACCATTCTCACTCAGGAGATGATTGACAGCAGCCGTTCCGTATTCCTGGGCCTTCCTTTTTATAAAGGACTATTGTATAATGAAACCACGAAAGCCTGGCTGATGGGGGTAAGGATTGATGGTAAGATCCTCAATTCTCCCGAGCGGATCCATATCGTGAATGATATTGTGAAACTTACGGATGCATTTAGCGCAAAACATAAACTCGAGACCCATCTGAGCGGACTCCCGCTCATCCGCACCATGCTGGCAGACCGCATTCAGAAAGAAATGCGCTGGTTCCTGGTTGGTTCGGTGTTATTATCTGCTGTGATCCTGTTATTATTCTTCCGCTCTGTTTCGGCCACCCTGCTTTCTTTACTGGTAGTGATCATTGGTGTGATCTGGAGCCTTGGGGTGATGAATCTTTTTGGTTACAAGATCACCCTCCTTACCGCATTGATCCCCCCGCTCATTGTAGTAATAGGGATACCTAATTGCATTTATTTCCTCAATAAATACCATTCAAGTTACAGGGAGAAACAGGATAAGAGGGCAGCTCTGGTCAGTATGATCAGCAAGATGGGCATTGTAACCCTGTTCTGCAATATTGCCGCGGCCATAGGCTTCGCGGTATTTGCCCTGACCAAAAGCGAGATCCTGAAAGAGTTTGGTGCAGTTGCCGGTATCAATATCATGGCGCTCTTTTTTATCTCATTAATATTGATACCTGTTGCGCTGAATGCCTTACCTGCTCCAAAACCAAGGCATACAAGATATCTCGACAGTGTAAGGCTGCAACGCTGGCTTGACAGGCTGGAACTTTGGTCGCTCAATCACAGGAAGCAGGTTTTTATTGCCACATTTCTTATCGTGGTAGCTTCGGTGATCGGCATATTCCGGCTCAAAAGTGAAGGGTATATTGTTGATGATCTCCCAAAGACTGATAAAATTTATACAGACCTTAAGTTTTTTGAAGAACATTTTAAAGGCGTCATGCCGCTAGAGATCCTTGTAGATACCAAAAAGAAATATGGAGTGAGCCGTAATCTTTCCAACCTTGTAAAGATTGATTCGCTGGCGCAGTTCCTTGCCTCGAGACCTTATATCGGCAAGCCGCTTACCATTACCGAAGGACTCAAATTCGCGAAGCAGGCTTTCTTTGAAGGTGACAGCAGTTTTTATATTATGCCGGGGGACTATGATCTGCCTGCTCTTGCTCCATATTTATCCGGGGGCGCCGGGCAACAGAATTCTTTTACCAGGCTGGTATCCAGTTTCATGGATAGCAATAAGCAGAAAGCCCGCATCAGTGTTAACATGAAAGATGTGGGAAGCGCGAAGCTGCCATTGATTCTTGACAGTGTGCAGGAGCGGGTGGACCAGTTATTTGACAGCAGCAGGTATCATGTGCAGCTCACGGGCAGCAGTGTTACATTCCTGGAAGGATCGAGTTTTATCATCAATGGTTTGAAGGAAAGTATCGTATGGGCATTCCTGTTAATTACCTTATGCATGCTTTATCTTTTCAAGTCCTGGAGGATTCTTTTGTGTTCATTGCTTCCCAACATCATTCCCCTTGTGATTACGGGAGGTGTGATGGGCTGGGCTGGTGTTCCGTTAAAACCCTCAACGGTGCTGGTGTTCAGTGTAGCCCTTGGAATAGCCATCGATATCACCATCCGTTTCCTTGTAAATTATAAACAGCAAACGAAGGCAGGAACGGATCCCGCTGTAACTGTAGTGGAGACCATCCATTCAACCGGCTTAAGTATTATATATACTTCTATTGTGTTGATCGCGGGTTTTGTGATCTTTTGTTTCAGTGGATTTGGAGGAACAAAGGCCCTTGGCTGGCTCACTTCATTGACGCTGGTGACAGCCACTATTGCCAACCTGGTATTGTTGCCTGCTCTAATAATCAGCATGTATAAACGAAGGAAATCCAAACCGGTTTGAAATCGCCGGGAGTGTCGTCGAAATATATTTGTTTGATTCGTTCTTCGTATTATATTCGGTGCAGCAAAACCAAAGCGGGCATTGTCTGATACAAGGATAATGTTTTGACTGAGTTGTTTTTACCCGATCTGTTACCCGCCCTGATATAGTCTCGATCCTATATTAATTATAAAACAAAATGCACATGAGAAAAATTCTATGCTTAGGCGTAGTGCTTCTGCTTATGACTACCCTGTCATGGGCCCAGCGCACAGTAACCGGTAAGGTTACCGATGACAAAGGCATACCACTGCCAAATGTTTCCGTTATGGTTAAGGGTACAAATGTGGGTACAGTTACTACAACTGACGGTACTTACTCATTAAACGTTCCGGCTAACGGACGGATCCTGGTGTTTACATATGCAGATATGAACGCTGAGGAAGTTACCATCGGCAACCAGTCTTCGGTTAATGCAACTATGAGAGCATTGGACCGTACCATGGAAAACGTGGTGGTTGTTGGTTATGGTACGCAAAGAAGAAGGGATGTTACGGGAAGTATCTCCCAGATTGGTGGTGGCAAACTGAAAGACGCTCCCCTTCAGAGTTTTGACCAGGGTTTGTCTGGCCGCGCTGCCGGTGTAAGTGTTTCCATTCCCAATGGTGTTCTGGGCAACCCTCCCATCATCAGGGTAAGGGGTACCAACTCCATTTCCCTGAGTTCTTCACCACTGATCGTGATTGACGGTGTGCCTTCTTTTACCGGAGATGCCGGTGGTACAGCCTCCAATAACCTTCTTGGTGATATCAACCCTGCCGATATTGAAAGTATCGAGGTGTTGAAGGATGCATCAGCTGCGGCCATCTATGGTTCCAGGGCATCTGCAGGTGTAGTGCTGATCACAACTAAAAAAGGAAGGTCCGGAAAAGCAAGAGTGAACTATGAATCCTGGGCTGGCTGGACTTCTCCATACAACCTGATTGAAGTATTGAATGCTCAGGAATTTACAGATCTAAAAAATGAAGCACTGGTTAATGCGGGCACACCTCCCAATGGCACTACCCGTGGTTTCTATACCATGACCGATGCCAATGGAAGGCTGGTAGATACAGACTGGTATAAAGAGATTTACCGTACAGGTTTTTCACACAATCATACTGTTAGTATTTCCGGTGCAAATGACAGGACCAACTATTATTTCTCTGTTGGTTTCACTGACCAGGAAGGTATGTTCAAGAACAACAATTTCAACCGTATGACCGGCAGGTTCACCCTCGACCAGAAAGTGAACGACCGCATCACGATTGGAGGTACATTCAACTATACCAGCTCAAGGAACGAGGGCCTCAATACAGGTTCAACCGGAGCTGCTTTCAATACTTCAGGTTCTGCCCGTCTCGCTTTTGCACTGGCTCCAAACGTTGGACCTTACAAAAATGACGGTACCTATAATATTAATGGTGGAGTAATAGGCCAGGGAAACAACATCTCTGCCCTTGCTTTTACCAACCCGGTAATGCTGCTCAACCTCAACAGGTTTGAATCTAACTCTGAAAGGGTGCTGGGTAACGTTTACGGTCAGTTGAAAATCATCAACGGGCTGAATTTTAAAACTCTTTATGGTATTGACCGCCTGAATGTAGTAAATGAAGAGTTCAGGAACGGCCTGCATGGTGACGGACAGCAATTCAATGGTGCTGTACAAAATACAGTACAAAGGCCATTCCGCTGGAACTGGCAGAATACTTTGAACTATGATACCAGGATCGCTGATATGCATGGTTTGAATGTATTGATCGGAGCTGAGCAGCAATATACCCGCAACAACAGCTGGGGTGCTGACCGGAGAAACCAGTCTGACCCATTCTTTGATGAGTTCCAGGGTGGTTTCACTGATATCGTTCCTGCAGGTAATGGTTTTTCAGAAAATTTCCTGCAATCTTATTTCGGACGTATCAACTACGATTTCAACAGGAAATATTATCTCTCTTTCAATGGAAGAAGGGATGGTTATTCAGCCTTTGCTGACAAATGGGGTACTTTCTACGGAGGTTCACTCGGATGGATGGTTTCCGAAGAAAGCTTCTGGAAGAATGCTTCTTTCAGCACTGCACTCAGCTCACTCAAACTGAGGGGAAGCTATGGTATCGTAGGTAATTTCGCCGGTATCAACAGCTATGCTTACCAGAGCTTCTTTGGAGCCGGTTTGTATGGTACCAATGCCACGATCGTGTTTACACAGGCAGGTAACGAAGACCTGAGCTGGGAAAGAAGTAAAAAACTCGATGTCGGTTTTTCACTGGGTATCGCCCGCGACCGTTTCATGCTGGATGTTGCATATTATAAAAATGATATCGTTGACCTGATCCTGGCTGAGCCACAATCTCCTTCAAGAGGTATTCCCGGTAACTCTATCCTGGTGAATATCGGGAGCATGGTGAATAAAGGGCTTGAGTTTACCCTTGGTGGTAACATCATCCAGGGAAGGAATTTCACATGGAATTCCAATGTCAACTTCACTACAATGAAAAATGAGGTTACCGCTCTTGCAAACAACGGTGCCGACATTTTTGTAGCAACAGGTGGTCTGGAACAACCTTCCATCATCAGGCTCGGTGAGTCTATCGGAAGTTTCCTGGCAGTTAGAACAACAGGTGTTAATCCTGCAAACGGTCAAAGGATCTTTTTGATGAAGAATGGAACTGAAGTTCAGTACAACCATGCTGCACCAGCTGCCAGCCGGTGGACACGTGTATCTGATGGTGTTGCCATCACTACACCTCCGAACCAGGCAACTGATGGTGTGTTGATTGGCCCGGCCCTTCCTAAATTTTTCGGAGGTTTTGAAAATACTTTCCGTTATAAGGGTTTTGATCTGAACATCCTGATGTTTTTCAGTGGTGGTAATTATGTATATAATGGAAGTAAGGCTGGCTTGCACGATAACAGGAACTGGAACAGTGCCAAGGATAATCTGGAGCGCTGGACCAAACCTGGTGATGTAACAGAATGGCCAAGAGTTGTTTTCGGTGATAATGTATCCAATGGTTCCGGCCTGGTGATCTCCAACAATATTGAAAAAGGTGATTTCATCAAAGCAAGGAATATTTCATTAGGTTATACACTTCCGCAAAACCTCAGCACAAAAGCTGGTTTGTCAAACGTGCGCATGTATGTATCTGCGCTCAATGCATTTACTATCACCAAGTACTCTGGTTTCGATCCTGAAATTCAAAGTAATGGTGAAGCAGTAGCTAACCAGGTAGCCAACGGTGCTCCAAGTGTTGACAGGAACGCAGCACCCCTTGCCCGTACATTCAACGTAGGTATCAACATTGGATTTTAATCAAAAAGAAAACACATTATGAAATATAAAATAATCAGTTTAATGTTTGGAGGCCTGCTGGTGCTCAGTTCCTGCCGCAAGGAATTACTGACGCCGATCCCCCAGACGCAGATTTCGGATGCGGTAGCATTTGCCACTCCTGAAAGAACCCTGGCAGCAGTAAACGGAGTGTATGCTGCCGCTAAAACAGGACAGATCTATGGTGGCAGGTATTTCAACTACCAGGATGCAAGAGGAGAAGAATTCATCAATGAAACTGCCAATGGTGTTACCCAGCTGGCAACCTGGAATTTTACGGTAACGCCAACTACAAATGAAGTGCAGAACTTCTGGGCGGCTGCTTACACTGCTATCAACAGGGCGAATATTGTAATTGCCGGCGTTGACGGAGCCCCGATCAGCGATGCTTTGAAAAACCAGTATAAAGGTGAAGCCCGTTTCATCAGGGCATTGATCTACCATGCACTGGTAACAATATATGCACGTCCTTACTGGGATGGTAATGGCAGCAAGCCGGGTGTATTGCTTTATACAGAACCCCAGGTTTCATCCGGTGAAAACCAGAAAGCACGGGCAACAGTAGCCGAAATTTATGCGCAGATCATCAGTGATCTTGATTTTGCAGAAGCCAACCTGCCACTCACTCATGGATCAGCAGCATTGAATGTTACTAGAGCGCACCGCAATTCAGCCATTGCTTTGAAGACAAGAGTATATCTCTACATGGGTGATTATGCAAAAGTGATCACGGAAGGCAACAAGCTTGCTCCACAGGCAACTGCTCCTTTCTCTACAACTTCAGGTGTAACCCATCAGCTGGTAAGCAATATTGCCCTGGCATTCGGAGCAGGCGGACAGACAGCCGAGAATATTCTTTCTTTCCCATTCACGGCGAATGATCTTCCTGGTACCCAGAACAGCCTGAACCAGTATTACAGTCCTGGTTCGGCTGGGGGTAACGGTGACTATTCACTGAATACAGGAGCAACCGGTATTGTTTCCAATGCAGGATGGACAGCAACAGATGCACGCCGTGCATTCAATATCACCACCAGCGGTAAACTCTGGCTGAGAAAATGGACAGCCAATACGGATTATACACCGGCCATCAGGTATGCTGAAGTACTGCTGAACCTTGCTGAAGCACTTGCAAGAACTACCCCATTGGCTCCCAAAGCAATTGCTCTGCTGAATGCGGTAAGGCAACGTTCCGATGCGGCAACTGTACTGGTTCCCACAACAGGACCTGAGCTGATCGATATGATTCTTACTGAAAGAAGGATTGAATTGCTGGGTGAAGGTTTCCGTTCCCGTGACCTGCTCAGGCTCAATATGACTATACCTGCAAAAGGTACCGCACCTTCTATCGCGCCGAGCAGTCCACAATATATCTGGCCTATTCCACAGTCTGAACTGAATGTGAATAAAGCTGCTGCACAGAATGACGGTTATTAATCTTTAAGACTTAACTATAAAAGAAACCCCTGATTTTCAGGGGTTTCTTTATTTAAATGCCTTTGTCATATAATTGTCATATTCAAAAATTAGGGAGTTTTACGATCATTTTTTCAATAATTATGTGGCTTCCATTTTAGGAAACTGCATTGATTGACTGTCGTGTAATTGTTAGAAAGGATCACATGAGAAAAACTGTATTCGGTTCTGCTTCAAAAACAGCGGCCTCGCCGCGTTTTAATAATTTCTTAAAAATTTGTTGTCCAACCGTTAAATTCGTGCAGCTAAAACAGTTGCTGGTTGGTCTATCTATACCTGTTTGGGCCTTTTATGCCGGGTTAAAGGCATATGTTTCATTATCAATTATCTATTAAACCACTATTAATTAAGTAAAAATGAGAAGATTACTGCTCTTTATGCTAGGCATGCTGCTATTTAGTGCGCAGCTACTGGCACAAAATCGTACCATTTCCGGTAAAGTGACTGATGATAAGGGCGCTGGCGTTCCAAACGCTTCGGTTACCGTTAAGGGTACAACTATCGGAACCACTACCGGTTCTGATGGTAGCTTTTCTCTGAGTATTCCTTCTGACGCGAGAACACTGGTTGTTTCTTCAGTGGGCTTGCAGACACAGGAAATATCCATTGGAACGCAGTCTACATTTTCTGTGAGCCTGAGAGAAGGAAATGATACCATGACTGAAGTTGTGGTTACTGTTCCTTACGGTACGGTCAGGAAAACTTCCTTTACCGGTTCTGAAAACACAATCAGTGCCAAGACCATCCAGAAACAGCAGGTAACTTCTGTTACCCGTGTTCTTGAAGGCCTGGTTCCGGGTATCATTGCCACTAATGGTGGTGGTGCACCAGGATCAAACGCTGATGTTCGAATCAGGGGTATCGGTTCTGTGAGTGGTAGCAGTGCTCCTTTATATGTATTGAATGGTGTGCCTTATGATGGTTCCATCAATGCTATCTCAACTGATGATATCGAATCAGTAACTGTATTGAAAGATGCTGCGGCTGCTGCATTGTATGGTTCCCGCGCTGCCAATGGTGTGATCATGATCACAACCAAAAAAGGTAGAAAAGGAACTGCAGTTGCTTCTGCTTCTCTTCGCCAGGGTTTCATGACCCGTGGTATTCCTGAATATGACAGGGTAAACAGCGGTGAATATTATGAACTGTTCTGGGAAGCTTACAGGAACAGCTATATCGCACAGGGACAAACTCCTGCGCAGGCTGGCGTTTCTGCTTCTAACGTTCTTACCAGCACCAGCGGGCTTGTTTACAATGCTTATAATGTTCCGGGCAACACGCTTGTTGATCCCGTAACCGGCAAACTGAATCCAAACGCACAATTGCTTTGGGAAGATTCATGGGAAGATGCCCTGTTCAGAACAGCATCACGTACCAATGCCAACTTCAATGTATCAGGTGGTTCTGACAGGAGTGATTATTATCTCTCTGCAGGTTTCCTGAATGAGCAGGGTATTTTGAAATTCTCTGGCCTCAAAAGATATAACCTTCGTTTGAACGTAAACACACAGGCAACCAAATGGCTGAACACTGGTGTGAACATTGACGGAGCTTTCGCTAACAGGAATGATGTACCAAGCGGTGGTACTGCCACAACCAACCCATTCTACTTTACAAGGCAGATGGGTCCTATCTATCCTGTTTGGCAGCGTAATCCAACTACCGGCGCATTCGTAATTGATCCAGCTACCGGTAAACCTGCTCTGGATTGGGGTACACCTGACCAGATGGGTACAAGGCCTTATGCCGGCCGTTCTAACCTCCTTGGTTCTCTTGACCTTGATGAGCGTTCCTCTAATTTTACAAATGGTAACGCCAATACATTTGCTGAAATCAAATTCCTGAGAAACTTCACTTTGAGAGGTACTCTTGGTGTGAACTTCTTTGAATCAAGCAATACCAACTACCAGAATAACCAGTATGGTGATGCGGCTCCTGCTCCCGGACTGAATAATGGTGGACGTTCAACCAAATCATCTGCACGCCAGATCTCCCTTACCGGTAACCAGGTGTTATCATGGGCGAAAGATTTTGGTAACCATAACGTAAGGGCTTTGGCTGGTCACGAGAATTACAAATTGACTACCTGGAACCTTTCTGCTAACGCTTCAGGCTTCCTGTTCCCTGGCCGTACTGATCTTACTGATGGTATCGGACCATTCGGACCCGCATCTTCAAGCATGGGTACACACAGGATTGAAAGTTATTTCACTGGTGTGAACTATGACTACAACGACAAATACCTGGTTTCTTTAAGCTACCGTACTGACGGTTCTTCAAGATTCGCAGAGCCTGTACGTTGGGGTAATTTCTACTCTGCAGGTATCGGCTGGAGAATTTCCCAGGAGAAATTCCTGAGCAATGTTGCCTGGTTGAATGAATTGAAACTGAAAGCTTCTTATGGTGAGCAGGGTAACGAGGACATCGGCCTGTTCTTCCCATATGCAGTTTATTATGGTGCCGGTACTGATGGTAGCCAGGTTACCTATACTCCTCCAACAAGACCAGCTAACCCCGGACTTCTGTGGGAAACAAACAAAACCCTGAACGCCGGTGTTGATTTCGCCATGTTCAGAAATCGTTTACAAGGTACCATCGAGGTATTCAACAGGGTTTCTGATAACCTCCTGTTCGACGTTCCCCTGCCTCCGTCAACTGGTTACAACAGCGTATACCAGAACATTGGTACCATGAAGAACTATGGTATCGAAATGCAATTGGGTTACACTGCGGTTCAATCCAGGAATGTTAACTGGAGAATTGACCTGAACCTGACTCATTTCAAAAACAAAATCACCAAACTTCCGGATGTACAAAGAGCTAATGGTATCATTTCCGGTACCAAGAAACTCATGGAAGGAAAAGACATCTTCCAGTTCTGGATCCGCGAATTCGCTGGTGTAGATGCTTCCAATGGTGATGCTCTTTATTATAAAGATGTACTGGGTACTGATGGCAAACCTACAGGTGAGCGCACTATCACCAACGTTTACAACGAGGGTACTCAATACTTCCAGGGTTCTGCGATTCCAAAGATCTCCGGTGGTTTGACCAACTCAGTTAGCTACAAAGGATTTGAACTTTCTTTCCTTGCCACATTCGCTT
>CBDUBK010000004.1:0-19189 GCA_965365375.1 uncultured bacterium
ATGGTTCATGCCAGGTCCGTTTTCGGGCCTGGTTTTTCGTTATAGCTTCAAGCTTCAAGCTTCAAGCTTCAAGCTGCAAGACCTTATGCAGATAGCTTTTTAGATATCCTATATATTCTTTTCCCAGATATTTTGATGTTACTCTGAATTTGAAAAATCCAACTTGCAGTTTGCAGCTTTTCCCTTGTAGCTAAAAAAAATCCTCCCCGTAAAAACAGGGAGGATTCATTATAAGGCGTTTGTTATTACAATTTCATTGCTTTCATGGACAACGGACGCCTGGTTCAAAAAGGATTGGAAATGCCTTTCAGTGGATCTGGATTGTCATTTCAGTAAATCTTCAATGACGTTGGTTTTGAGAATTGGTTCTTACGGTGGCTTTTTAAAGGATTGGTTTGTCTTTCGAAGGATGGTGGTTGCTGATGGTGCATCAACAGGACAAAAGTAGGCTACTGTTGTGCTTGTTGCAATCGGCAATTATGCTAAAAGATTTTCAGGGTTTATACTTAGTTCATTCGTCAAAACTTATGTCAAATGAACTATGAAAGCTGGTGTGTGAGAAATTAGTTCTAATACCAGCCTAGTGGTTAACACTTAGAGTAATGGAGTGAAGGAATATTTCAGGGTCGAAAGTAATGCGCAAAAAAAAGGGCCAGAATAGAAATTCAGCCCCGTTTTAAAATCCAATATCCTATGAAAAACCGAGTGTAAAATAGAGGGATAAACCGGATGCTGCAATAGGGAAACTACGGATTTTGCGAATTGTGGAAAACTAGGTAAAAACCCCGGCCCGGCCTGGCGAAAATATATTTAAAAAATATTTGGTTTAAATTATAAACTAGTTTATGTTTGATCCGGATTTGGAGTTGAGGCTCTAATGCTCAGGTCCATAAGGAACAAAAAAATCAACGAACATTAATCTCAATATAATCATGGAAAAGTTTTTTCTCCTGGTCCTGCTGGTGATGCTGGGCCTGGTTTCCCGGTCTCAGGTAACGGTCTCCGGAAAAATAACTGATAATAAAGGAAAGGCAGTCCGCAGCGCTACCATTACCCTTAAGGATACTTACGATGGAGCGGTTTCCGACAGCCTGGGAGGTTTTACTTTTACAACAACCGAAACGGGAAATCATATCCTCGTGGTGTCTGCAGTTGGTTTTAAAGAAGTTGAGCAAACGGTTAATATAGCCGCTCAACTTGCTCCCCTGGTAATTGTATTGAAAGAAGAGATCAACGAGATGAAGGCAGTGGTGATTACAGCGGGCAGTTTCGAGGCGAGTGACCGCAAGAGGGCAGCAGTTGTGTTGAACTCCATCGATGTTGTGACCACTGCCAGTGCCAATGGTGATATCACCAGTGCACTGAAGACCCTGCCTGGTGCCCAGCAGGTTGGAGAAAGTGAAGGTTTGTTCGTTCGTGGTGGCACAGCCGCCGAAACAAAGATCTTTATAGATGGTACACTTGTTAACCGGTTTTTCTTCAGCTCCGGCCCCAATATCGCGGGATATGGAAGGTTCAATCCATTTTTATTTAAAGGAACCGTTTTCAGTACGGGTGGTTATTCAGCACTCTATGGCCAGGCTCTTTCATCTGCAGTAATACTGGAATCCATTGACCTGCCCGACCAGACATCAGCCACATTGGGCATATCAGTTCTGGGTCTGAACGGGGGCTTTCAGCAACTCAATAAAAAGAAAACCGCGTCATGGGGAATCACCGGCGGATATACCAACCTTGGTCCGGCATTCGCCATTCTCAAACAAAAACAGGATTATTTCCAGGTGCCAGCCATCTATAATGCTGAAGGAAATTTCAGGATCAAAACTTCTGAAAGCGGCATGCTGAAATATTATGGAGTTATCAGCGGTAATAAACTTGGTTTCACCACGCCAAGCCTTGATTCCCTGGGTTATTATGATAAATTTTCCCTGGATAATCTTTACACCTATCATAATCTTTCCTGGAAGGAAAGGGTAGGTACTTACTGGAAATTCAGCACAGGTGTTTCTTATACCAATAACAAGGATGAAATTGAAGGAGGCATGCGCAACAGTGCCGACCAGGATGTAAAACTCACCGGCCTGGAATTCAAAAATTTTAAACTTCGTCCGCAGGGTGATTATATTAACGGTAGGATGATGCTGGAAAGACGATTGTCCGGCCTCTCAGCCATCCGCTTTGGAGGTGAATACAATTTCAGCAATGATGAAACAAGGTATACCGATCATAACGGCCAGGCTTATTCAGGAGTATTGAAAGAACATGTAAAGGCATTCTTTGCAGAATCAGATATCTATATCACCAATGATATAGCAGCCAAGATCGGCACCAGGATGGAACATTCAAGCTATCTCGATAAATTCAATATTGCACCAAGGCTTTCCCTGGCTTATAAACTCGGTGATGGCAGCCAGGCCTCCCTTGCTTATGGCATATTTTACCAGAACCCTGAAGCCCGGTACCTGCCCTCTGTTAATCCATTGCGGTTCCAGAAAGCATCCCACTATATCGCGCAATACCAGAAAACAACCAACCTGCGTGTGTTCCGTGCGGAAGTATATTATAAAAAATATGATGACCTGATCAAAACCGGTTTTTCAAACGGTGATGGTGCCGCGATCAATAACAATGGTTATGGTGATGCCAAAGGATTCGAATTGTTCTGGAGAGATAAAAAATCCATTAAAAATTTTGACTACTGGGTTTCCTATTCTTACCTGGATACCAAAAGGGATTTCCTGAACTTTCCTTTTGCCATCACTCCCAATTTCGCAGCAAGGCATACGGCCAATCTCGTGCTCAAACAATTTGTACTGCCTATCAAGACCCAGTTCAACATGGCTTATAATTATGCCAGCAGCCGTCCTTATTATAATATCGGGTATGACGGATCGGCTTATAAATTCACCGATATGGGTAAGGTGCCCGACTATCACAATGTCAGCTTCAGTTTAAATTATATTCCAACCATCGGAAAGCAGAATGCAAAAAGTTTCGCGGTCTATGTTTTATCCGTAAGCAATATCCTGAACCTGAAACAAACCTATGGGTACCAGTATTCATCCAATGGAGCACGCAAGGAAGCGATCGTTCCACCATCAAGGATGTTCATTTTCATCGGAGCTTTTTTCAGTTTCGGTATCGACAGAACAGAAGATGCCATTAATAATAATCTTTAAAACAAAACCAAAATGGACTATCAACCCACACCCCCGGGAAAGGATCCAGAACTCTGGATGATTGCAAGGCGCAGGGCGAGTTTCAAATCGCATTTCGCCACCTATATTGTGATCAATATTTTTTTATGGCTCTTATGGTATTTTACCGGGGCCAACACCGACGGCAACCGCATTCCATGGCCCGCATGGTCAACATTGGGATGGGGTATCGGGCTGACCTTCCATTACATCGGCGCTTATGTGCGCTCAGATAATGTGGACAGGGAATATGAAAAATTGCAAAACAAAAACCTCAAATAAAACATATGAAACAATTGATCACCTCCGCCATTTTCATGCTCATGGTTGTTGGCGTATCCGCACAGGATGCCAGGTATATGAAAGTGATGCAGGAAAAAGTAGCCGCTGTTGATACCACTTACGATATTGAAAAACTCAAGGACCTCTCCGCGAGTTTTGAAAGGATTGCCCTGGCTGAAAAGACCCAATGGCTTCCTTATTATTATGCAGCCCTCACCCATGTGAATATGGGACTTATGATGAGCACCCAGGGAGCCATGCCTGCTGAAAAAGCCGACCCTATCGCTGACAAAGCTGAAGAACTGATCAGCAAGGCCATTGAAATCAACAAGGAGCATTCTGATATCTACATCATCAAAAAAATGATTGCCAACCTGAGGATGATGCCCGGTGAAATGACAAGGTACATGCAGTATGGACCTGAAGGTGCAGCAGCCCTTGAAATGGCAAGAAAACTTGACCCGCAAAATCCCAGGGTATCCCTGCTAGAGGGACAGGACAAGTTTTATACACCCGAACAATTTGGAGGCAGCAAGACCGAAGCAAAAAAACTTTTCGAAGACGCTTTGAAAAAGTTTGAAACATTTAAGCCGGCCAGTGCTATAGATCCAAACTGGGGAAAGAGTACAGCCCTTTATTTTCTGAACCAGATCAAATAAAACAAATGATCCGTTCCACCAGGGAACGGGTCATCCTTTTTTATGGAAGATAATTTTTCACCACAGCAAAGCATAGAGCTGATCAGGTCCATGATCAGTAAGACCAAATCGAACCTGAGCGAAAACAGGTTCTATTTTCTTTTATGGGGATGGACCAGCTTTATCGCCATCATCTGCCAGTTCCTGCTGAAGGTTGTTTTTGAATATGATAAACATTACCTGGTGTGGCTGGTTACTTTACCTGCCGCGATCATTACCATGTTCTATTCCAGCAGGCATGGGAAAACCCCCTTTGTGAAAACTTACCTGGGTGATAGCATGTCCTTCCTGTGGACGGGTATCGGCATCAGTTTTTTCGTGCTGATCGTAATCATCACCAATCTTCCGGGAGGCTGGATCCATGCCTGGCCATTTTTCATTTTGTTTTACGGGCTGGGAACTTTTGTTTCCGGAAGGATACTGCAATTCAATCCCCTCATCATTGGAGGAATCTTTAACTGGATACTGGCACTGATCGCGGTATTTGTGCATTTTGATTACCAGATGCTGCTTGCTGCCGCTGCCATTTTTACCAGCTATATCATCCCTGGCCATTTACTGGGTAATATCAAATCTGATTATGGAAGATAAAAATCTAACGGAAAGAGAAAGCCTTGACCTGATCAGGCAGATGATCCAGACCGCAAAAAATGAACAGAAGGATAATGGGATGGGCTGGATCCTTTGGGGCTGGCTACTCTTTTTTGCATCTGTGCTTACCCTGGTGAACCTGTATATGGACTGGTTCAATACATTTTTCTTCTGGAATGTATTTGGCATCATCACCCTGCTGCTGCTGGTGTTTGAAGTTTGCAGGTATGTTACCGGCAAAACAAAAAAGAAAGTAAGGACCTATACCAGTGACCTGTTTGATAAACTGAATACAGGTTTTTTTATTTCCCTCATGCTGGTCATTCTATCCATCAATATGGGTGTACATCCCATCAAAGGTTTTGCCCTGCTGCTTGGATTATATGGTTTCTGGATTTTGATCTATGGTTCCGTGATGAATTTCAAACCTTCCATTATCGGCGCATACCTTACCTGGGCATTTGCTTTCGGATCATTATTCGCAGAAGATTTCAAGCTCACGATGTTATTGCACGCGCTTGCCGTATTATGCGGTTACATCATCCCGGGACATATTGCTTATAAGGAATTTAATAAAGTGCAGGAGAAAGCCGGTGTTTAAAGATCTTGATCCCATATTGCATTCACAGTTGCGCCTGGCAATAGTCAGCCTGCTGATCAGCGTTAAGGAAGCGGAGTTTACTTTTATTAAGGAGAAAACCAATTCCACAGCAGGTAACCTTTCGGTGCAGGTTCAGAAACTGAAGGATGCCGGTTATATTGATGTGGTGAAACAGTTCAAGGATAATTATCCGCAAACGATCTGCAGGATCACACCCGACGGTGTGAGGGCTTTTGAGAATTATGTTGAAAGTCTTAAATCTTATCTTGACCGTTGACCTGGCCTGATAATAATTCGATGCTCCTGATTTAACCGCAAAGAACGCAGAGGACCAGCCTACGATAAAGCTACGGTTGGCAAGGCGCAAAGAAGACGCAATGAATATTCGAACTTTCTTTGCGTTTTCTTTGCGCAGGTTTACAGTAATTCAATAGTAGTCGGCTCTTTGCGTCCTTTGCGTTTAACTTTTCTTCAATATCCAGGATCTTCCCTTTTATTCAAATCTTCTTTCTGAATTACATTTGCTTATGCATGATGCCAGTGATGTAGTAACCGTACAACATCTTTCCAAACAATTTACCGAAGTGCGGGCTGTTGATGACCTTTCCTTCACAGTTCCGCGAGGCGTGGTCTATGGTTTTCTCGGCCAGAATGGCGCAGGTAAATCCACTACAATACGCATGCTCCTTACACTTGTGAAATCCGATGCCGGCAGTATCCGCTTGTTTGGAAAAGACATCCGCGAACACAGGAAAGAAGTGCTTGGCAGGATAGGTGCCGTCATTGAAAAGCCCGATCTCTATAAATATTTAACTGCTTACCAGAACCTCCAGATTATGGCCAGGCTGAGTGGTATAAGCCCTGGAAAAAAATCTCTGATGCAACAACTGGAACTTCTCGGCATCGCGGACCGGGCACACAGCAGGGTGAAAACTTTTTCACAGGGTATGAAACAAAGGCTGGGTATTGCCTGCGCGCTCATACATAATCCCGACCTCATTATTTTGGATGAACCTGCAAACGGCCTTGATCCACAGGGTATAGCAGATATCCGCAACCTGATCCTGCACCTGAGCCGCGAACAAAACAAAACCATTCTGGTTTCTTCACACCTGCTCAATGAAATTGAACTGATAGCAGATCATATGCTGATCATAGATAAAGGGAAAAAAATGGCTGAAGGAAAAGTATCTGACCTGCTTAATCCTTCAAAAACCCTGGTGCAATTACTCACAGTTAATGATACTGTTACGAGAAAAATTTTGCAGGAGTCTTCATGGTCTTCACAGCTGCAGTCATCAGGCCAATTACAGCTGGTAATGCACAAGGATGAAATTCCGGGGCTTGCGGCATTCCTGGTTCAAAAAGGTGCTGGTATCATTTCTATCCAGCCCAAACATTCCCTCGAAGATTATTTTCTTTCACTTACAACATCCAGGCAACATGTGGCAGCTTACAGGAATTGAGCTATTCAAAATATTTAAAAAACCAAGGACCTATATTGCCTTTGCTGCCATCACCGCTATTATAGTGCTGGTGCAGCTGGCCCTGTATATTGATGGTGACCTCTACCTGGATTTTATGATGAGGTCCATCAATGCAAGTTTTATTGTTGAAGGCAATAAGCTTAATGGTTATTTTGTTTTTTTTATTATCCTTCAAACCCTGCTGATGCATGTACCCCTCCTTATCGCCCTTGTTGCTGGTGATATGATAGCAGGGGAGGCCAATATGGGAACACTCAGGCTCCTTGCTTCCAAACCGGTTTCAAGAACCAGTCTTTTGCTTAGCAAATTCCTGGCAACTTCCATTTATACCATCATGCTTCTCACATTTATGGCTTTGCTGGGACTGGGAGGATCCATGTTATTGTTCGGCACGAGTGACCTTATGGTTTTCAAGAGTGATATGCTCCTGCTGATCGACCGCGATGATATTCTATGGCGTTATGGTTTTGCTTATTGTTTTGCGGGACTTGCCATGATCACCGTTGCCGCACTGGCCTTTTTATTTTCCGTGTTTGCGGAAAATTCCATTGGTCCCATTATCGCTTCCATGAGTGTGATCATTCTTTTTACCATTCTTACCACCATGGACATTCCTTTCTTCAATAATTTGAAGCCTTATCTTTTCACCAATCATATGCTGAACTGGAAAGGTTTTTTTGACCGGCCGGTTGACCGTGCAGAAGTGTTAAAATCCATTGGTGTGCTGGTGGGTCACATTGTATTTTTTGTTTCTTTGGCTATCTATTTTTTCAGGAGGAAGGACATTCTTTCCTAAACAGATTTTATGAAGTATTTATTTTGCCTGCCCCTTTTCATGGTGCTTTCTTTTCATTCTGTAGCACAGGACGCTGAAATGCTCGTAAACCAGGTAAGGGCTAAACTGGCGCAGGTAAAGGATTATAAAGCGGAAGGCCGCATGAAAATGGATGTGGCATTCATAGATGCACCGCCATCGAAGATCGCAGTGTATTATAAAAGTCCCGATAAATTCAAAGTGAAGAAAGATGGTGGAATTTCCATTCTTCCCAAAGGAGGGATCAGCATTAACCTGGGTACCCTGCTGGCAGATGGAGAATATGATGTGGTGCCCAAAAAAGATACAGTTCTCAACGGTAAAAAATTAAAAGTGGTACGCCTGCTTCCCGCGGATGAGAACAGTGAAGTGGTATTGACAACCCTTTATATTGATGAAAAAAATCTTGTAGTCATCAAATCCATGGTTACTACAAGAGAAAGCGGTTCTTATGAAATTGAAATGAGTTATGGCAGGTACACCAGTTGGGGATTGCCTGACAAGGTTGTATTCTCTTTCAATACAAAAGATTACAAATTACCCAAGGGCATTACGTTTGAATATGAAAAAGGCGGCAAAAAAGCTTCGGAAGACCTGAAAAATAAAAAGGGAAAGGTAGAGATCAGCTATTCCTCTTACACCATTAATAAAGGCATCGATAATAAAATATTTGATGCTGCAGATTAAAAGTGCACCCTAGTTTTCATCTATCCTTTCATCTTCTACATTTTTCAATACTTCGGCGGTAATTTTTCTTAAAGGATTTTTATTCCTTTCATCGAACTCATTCCGGCGGTTGATGATATCTACACATTCAAAGACAGCAGTGGTAAAAGAAGTTGAATCAGCCTCGTTCTTTCCCGCGATATCAAAAGCGGTTCCATGGTCAGGAGAGGTGCGCACAAATGGAAGTCCCGCTGAATAATTCACCCCTTCTCCAAAAGCAATGGTTTTAAAAGGGATCAGCCCCTGGTCGTGGTACATGGCCAGCACCGCGTCAAACTGCAGGTAACTTCTGCGCGCGAAAAAAGCATCAGCACTGTAAGGCCCGAAAACCAGCATATTGTTCTTTGCTTCCTTGAGAGCGGGCTTGATGATCTGCTCTTCTTCATTACCGATCAACCCTTCATCCCCTGCGTGCGGGTTCAGCCCGAGCACAGCGATTTTAGGTTTGTCAATGCCAAAATCACGGCGAAGGCTTGCATGCAAAAGATTCAGTTTGGAAAGGATGGCTGCTTTTGATATCTGCTGGGCAACACCCGATACCGGCAGGTGCTCGGTAACGAGAGCCACACGGATATTATCCGCATACAATAACATGAGCACATCTTTTGCCTGGGCCACATCTTTCAGGTAAGGAGTATGTCCGGTGTAGTGAAATGAAGCAGATTGAACATTTTTTTTATGGATGGGAGCTGTAACCAGGCCATGAATATGCCCGGATTTTAATGCTTCAGCGGCTGCAACCAGGGAAATCACGGCATATTGTCCGCCGGTATCGGTCAGCTGGCCGGGGTTCACAGGTATTTCATCTTCCCAGCACTGGTAGATATTGATCTGTTTGGGATTGATACGTGAGAAGTCCTTGATGCTCTGGTAATTGAAATTTGCATCAGGAACAGATTTTTTATAAAAATTAATCAGCCTGTTGGAAGCAAAGATCACGGGGGTACATTGTTCCAGGATGCGGTGATCAGAGAAAGTTTTGATGATCAGTTCAGTGCCTATTCCGTTAATATCGCCGCAGGTAATTCCAATTACTGGTTTGTTCATGCTCAAATTTCGGTAAATAAAAGAAAACTATTAGGGATCGCTAAAACATTCTATGTATCAACGTATCATTCCCGTCAAATCTACTATTGGCGGGCGTTTCATTATTGCCGAAGTTTGAATAAATAAGGGATCTGACCAATCTCTTAGAGAAAAATTAAGAGTAATTATTTAGAAATTTTAAGCAGGCACTTGCATTTTTAAGTAAAAACTCTGACTTTTGGAGCAGAAATCCTTTACCTACTGAAGATATGTGCAAAGAATCCTTATCAATTCTCCACTCGTACATCTCCTCTTTAAGTAAATGATCTCTTTAGAAGCGAAAGCTTTTATCCAATATCTATAGTAAGACCTAACTGTCCGCTTATGAAACGAATTTTCAACCTGCTTCTAATGGGGCTCATTGCTGTGAGTACGTCCCATGTACAAGCCCAATGTATTGCTGGTTACAACCAGGCTACGCTCAATTGGGACTATCTTGATTATTTGATTTATACGGGCAATTATACTTCTTCACAGGGATACCTGGCTTCCAATGCAGAAGCGCGTACACAACATTTTGCTTTTGGTACCCAACGACTCACCATCAATCATAATTTTGCAGATGCTGCGAGTTTGGGTGAAAATATTTTGCATACCGGAGAAGCTGGTTCATTCAGTACAGGGGCGGATATAAATTTCAACAGTAATGGTACAATTACATTCACATTTGAAAATGAAGTAAGAAATTTCCAGGTAAGTGTTTACGATCTTGATAATAGCCAAAGCCTGACTGTAACAGCTACTAACGCCGCCAGCGTTGCACAAACCATTACAATGGCAAAGGCAAACGGTGCTGCACTCCATGTGATTACCGGTTCTGGAACTACAACAGCTTCAAGTACTTCGCTCCTTGTAGGAAATCCTGCAACCAATCAGAATACCGGGACCATCAACATTACAGTGGGTGGACCGGTTAAGACCATTACAATGAGCTTTGGCGGTACAGCCGGGGATTTCTGGGTATCAGACATCATCGCCTGTTCCGTAGGTAGTTTTCCCAGCAATTATTATAATATTTCCCGTCCATTCAGTGGACAACCGGCCTATCTCTTGCATGCCTTTGATAAAAAAGTATACATGGTTGATCCTGCTACCGGGAACACTAAATTTATTTTTGAAGATGTAGCCGGTGCGGGAAATGTCAATTCGTTGGCTTATGACCCTTACAACCATGTTCTTTATTACGTATACAGTTTAACTCCTGGTGGCAACTCCAGGAAACTGATGAAGTATGATTTTAATACGGAGGCGATTACGGAATTGCTGGCAGATATTAATACAATAGGAATTCCTACAGTTGACGGAAACGGAGCTGAGTCGGGGGCTGCTGCTTTTTATAACGGTTCGCTTTATCTTGGAATTGAAACTTCCAACAGTTCGCGAACATCCGGCCGGGAGGCTACCATATGGAAGGTTGATTTTAATGGCAGTAATATTCCTTACCGGGCAAGCCAGCTTTTTGCATTACCTATAGATGGCAGCCTTGGCGGGGCTAACTGCCTGTTGCACGACTGGGCAGATTTTATCATCAACGATGGAATTTTATACAATTTTGATGCTGCGGAGAATGACCGTAACGCTGTTACCAATATTTATCGCAATCAAAGCGATATTTATCATTACAATATTCTTACTGGCGCTTTGTTAAACCAGTATGTTGCACCTGGTGCAGCGGCAACACCAACCTGGTATCCAGGTCAGCCCGGAGTTGACTGGAGTGGAACTGTTTATACCGTTTATTCAAATGGAGGTGCGCCAACTACACCGCAGGGTATGCCACAAGCCTTACCTTATATTGCTCCTTATAATGCGGGCAATATCGGGGTAAAAACAAATATTGTTTCAACTCCCATGTACACACCAACCTACCCAAGTCTTGGTGATGCAGGTGAAGCTTTCAGACCAAAAGTAGATTATGGAGATGCACCTGCCAGCTACGACCCTGTGGCTTATTCACAGGCGGTACATGAGTATAATCCTTTGATCAGGTTAGGAGCCAATTTTGACAGGGAGTGGGTAACAAGGGGTCAATCAGCGCTTGCTAATCTGGATAATTTCGATGACGGTCTTCCATATGTTACCACGCTTTATCCAAGTTTAAGTGTTTACCTGACCGAGGCAACAGTATTCAATAATACAGGTGTTGTGGCCAAAGTAGGCGCCTGGCTGGATTTTAATGCAGATGGGCAGTTCCAGGCTGCTGAAGGTATTATTGTGAACGTTCCTTCAAATCCAGCGCCGCAAAACATATTTCTTTATTTCCCTAACGGCACAAACAGTCTTCCAGTTGGATCGTATACATATTTAAGAGTAAGGATCACTACAGGTGCAATGACCACTGCTAATCCTACCGGGTATTTTGCAGATGGTGAGGTGGAAGATTACCGTGTACCGGTAAACATGTTTCCACTCAGCACGCAGTATATGAATTTTGATGTGAAGAAGGATAGAAATAAAGTGGCTATCAAATGGAACAGTTCAGACGAAGTAGCCGGCTCCGTTTATGAGATTGAACGTAGCGAGGACCGTTACACCTGGACAAGAATTCATAACAAACAGGTGGCAATTGATGCATCGAATGTTGAAAACAGTTTTGTGGACAGCATGCCGTTAAAAGGGAGTTCATATTACAGGTTGAAAACCATATATCCCGATAACAAGGCTAAGATCAGCCAGGCAAAACAGGTTGATTTTCCTTTGAATACAAATATTCTTCTTTCTCCAAATCCAACTGCAGGCAATTTCAAACTGAGCATTGCCAGTGAGCAGGCAACTGCTGCAACAGTGAGGGTTATTGATATGTCAGGAAGGGAAATAGAATCGATCGATGTACTGGTAAACCAGGGTGTCAACAATTTAAATCTTGATCTCAGGAACCGCCTGATAAATGGAGTGTATACCATCCAGATCAAAATCAATCAAAAAATCTACACTGAAAAGCTTGTGATACGTAAATAAAGCCAAATCCAAAACGTCAATTTCTTATGAGACAAACCATTACCCAACTTGCTTGTGCAATTATTACATTATTATTTTTCTCTGTCAGCAGCTTCGCACAGAATCGTCTTATCCAGGTGAAGATCTTTCCGCCCAAGGATAATAACGAAAGAAGCCACCTGATTGGCATATTGGAAATAGACCATTTTGTGAATACACAGGATGGTGCTATTGTTTCTGAGATAGGTGAAAGAGAGCTGGAAGTTTTGAAGAATACAGGGTATAAGTACAAGATCATTATTCCGGATGTTGCCAAACGTCTTGATTCCATCAACCAGATTTATTACAAAGCCATCCAGCAGAATCCTGCAGCAAGGGTGGCCTTTGAGCAAACTGGTAGTGTAATTGATGCCATCATCAAAAGGCCGGCGGCATTTGAAGTGAAAGCTACATACGGGGGTTATTACAGTTTTGCAGAAATGAACACTGCCATGGATAACCTGGTAGCTGCATATCCTTCTATTGCTTCCAAAACTTCTCTTGGTAATACATCCGGAGGCAGGGCCATCTGGATGATCAAGATCTCTGATAATGTTGCCACAGATGAAGCTAATGAACCCGAACTTTTGTTCATGGGTTTGCAACACGCAAGAGAAGCTATCGGTGGCGCCAGTATGATTTATTTGATGCAATACCTCTGTGAGCAGTATGGCGTAGACCCCAGGATAACCCAGTTAGTGAATAACAGGGAGTTTTACATTATTCCCTGTTTCAATCCTGATGGCTGGGAGTATAACCGTACCAATGGTGGTGCAGGAAGCGGCTGGAGAAAAAACCGCCGTCTTATTTCAGGTACGACTTATGGAGTTGACCTTAACAGGAACTGGGGTGTGGACTGGGGTAATTGTAGTGCTCCTATCCAGGGAAGTGCAACAAGTTGTGGAAGTCCAACAGCTTCCGCCGAAACTTATTATGGTCCTTCAGCATTTTCTGAACTGGAAACCCAGGCGGTAAGAAATTTCACCAAATCAAGACATATTACAATAGGTTTTGACCAGCACGCATTTGGTCCTTATTATTCTCTTCCTTTTGGAAGGCAGATTCTTCATACCATGCCTCAAAAGGGCCAGGACTATTTTACAGCTGTACCGGCTCTTATGGGTAAATACAATGCCATGCGTGCCGCAGATAGTTATGATGCGCTGGGATATGAAGTGGCAGGTGGTTTCAAAGACTGGATGTTAATGGGTGAACTCGGAACCAGTATCGGAAGCGGTCTGAAAGATACAGTTTGGGCTATGACCGGTGAAGGTGGTGCAGGTGATGGTTCCGGTGGTTCCTTCGGTTCATTTTGGGCACCGGCCGGGCAAATTGTGAACTTGTGTAAAGGGATGACTTACCAGAATCTTCAACTGGCCTATTCCGCAGGAACATATGTTGATGTTCAGGATTCCAATAGAATTGATTTGACAGGTTTTGAGAAAAAGCTGGCTTTTACAGTAAAACGTTTAGGATTAGGTAATACACCCGTAACAGTTACTCTGGTCCCTCTCGAAAACATGAAAAATATTGGTGCTCCTAAGGTCATCAACAGTATGATATATTATGGAGCTGTAACGGACAGTATCGCTTTTGAATATGTAGCTGGCATGACCGCCGGGCAAAGGATCAGGTATGCCTGGAAGATTGATGCCGGTGGAATCAGTTTTTCAGATACCATAACGAGATACCTTAAACCAACTGTATTATTCTCGGATGATATGGAAGGTGCTTTTGCAACGAATTGGACCAACAGGGCCAGTGGTACTGTAGCAAGTGGTTTTGGGTATAACTATACAGGAGCCAACTGGAGCTTCACAACAGGCGGATTCAATTCTACCGGGGCATTATCTGAATCTCCTAATGGTACAAGGTATTCCTCCCAGACCTTAAGGATCGTTGAGTGTAATACCATATTAAATCTTGGAAATGCAACTTCCGCTCACCTCACTTTCTGGGTAAAACATAAAACTGAGAATCACCGCGACCTTTTGCAGGTGCAGGTTTCTGATAATGCAGGTGCTTCATGGACTACCATCAGTGGAAAAACAACTGTAAAAGAACCGGGAACCATAGATGATGCGACTGTAAACGGCCAGCCTTCATTAACAGGCATCCAGGATTTTTGGATCCAGGAAGTTTTTGACCTCAGCGCATACCTAACGAAAACAGATGTAAGATTCAGGTTCAGGTTTACTTCAGATAATGATCTGTCAACATTCACCATGGATACTGACGAAGGATTTTTTATCGACAATGTCATGGCGATCAAAACGATTGGACCCTTGGTTACGCTACCTGTAAACTTCATAGACTTTTATGGTAAACTGCAGAATGACCAGACAGTGAAACTGAACTGGGAAGCAGAAACGGATGCAGACCATCATCATTTCGAAGTAGAACGTTCTGCCAATGGTGTCAACTTCTCAGTGATCGGACACGGGCCCAACACTGAACCCTATCAATTCATTGATGCCCAGCCTTACCGCGGTAAAAATTATTACAGGATCAAACAGGTTGACCAGGACGGCACCATCACTTACAGTAAAACGATTATCATTAATGTTGGTAGCAAAGGCAGTTACACAGTATATCCTAACCCTGTTAGCGATAAACTGGTAGTTAAACTATCTGGCCACCAGGCTGAAACTGTAAAAATTGAACTGGCTGATGCTCAGGGTAAACTTATCTATAGTGCCATGGTTTCGCAAACTACAAATGCACAGGATCATGTAATTGATCTTGGAAAATTCCAGCCGCAGGTTTTCATGCTCAAAGTGGTAAACAGCGCAGGTGAGGTTCTCTATAGTGATAAAGTGATCAAACTCTAAATCTTCAAACCATAAAAAAGGGCATCTCACCAGAGATGCCCTTTTTGTTTTTGGTCATTATAAGTAAAATCAAGAGGAAGAAAAAGCATAGGTATCTCCTTTGGTTTGATTGAGTGTGTTTGCTCAATCGAACGCTCTATTTTGAAAGGCCTAATTTTGCCATGGATGTACACTCTTAAAAAATCCCTGGGCCAGCATTTTCTTAAGGATGAGCAGGTTTGCCGGAAGATCGTTGATGCACTGGTGGCATATCCTTTCTCGAGGCTGGTAGAAGTGGGTCCTGGCGGTGGTGCACTTACAAAGTACCTGCTGCAATTGCCGGGAATAGATTTTAAAGCAGTGGAAATAGATGATGAAAAGGTTGTTTACCTGAAAAAAACTTATCCCGCACTTGAACATCAGATCATTCACCGCAGCTTCCTTGAAATTGATGCACCGTTTGATGATGCATTTACCGTTGTAGGCAATTTTCCCTATAATATCTCCACCCAGATCCTTTTCAAGATCCTGGAATGGGAAGGGCAGGTGGAAGCTGTCATCGGCATGTTTCAAAAGGAAGTGGCGCAGCGGATCGCTGCCAGGGAAGGCAGCAAGGTCTATGGTGTCACCAGTGTGCTGATCCAGGCCTGGTTTGATGTAACCTACCTGTTTGACGTGGATGAAAACAGTTTCACTCCACCGCCTAAAGTGAAAAGTGGCGTGATCAGGCTGCTTCCAAGAATGGAGCCCCTGGAAATGAAGAACAGGGATGCGTTTTTCCTATTGGTGAAAACAGCCTTTGGCCAGCGGAGAAAAACTCTTCGTAATGCCTGCAAAAATCTTTTTGAAAACGAAATACTCCGCGATCCCGTATTTGATAAAAGAGCCGAACAGCTCAGCGTAACAGATTTTGCTAACCTAAGTTTCAGGATGAAATGACGAAAAAACTGATCATAGCCTCGCCGGTAGTACTTATGCTGATCGAAAAACTGCAGCAGCACGGTTATGAAGTGATCTATGCACCGGGTATCAGTTATATGGAATTGTTCCAGGTAATAGAAGGAGTGGAAGGCCTGGTTGTAACCACCAGGATCAAAATTGACCGGCCACTCATAGACGCGGCAACATCGCTTAAATGGATCGGACGTTTGGGTAGCGGCATGGAACTGATCGACAGTGAATATGCAATTTCAAAGGGTATTCAGTGTATCAGCACACCTGAAGGTAACCGGGACGCTGTGGGTGAGCATACCCTGGCGCTTGTACTCAACCTTCTAAAACATGTTTCCAGGTCGGCTGCTGAAGTTAAGGATGGCAAATGGCTGAGAAAAGAAAATACCGGTTTCCAGTTACAGGGAAAGACCGTAGGTATTATAGGTTATGGTAATACAGGTTCTGCTTTCGCGAAATTGCTTTCACCATTTAATGTGACCATTCTTGCTTACGATAAATACAAGGATGGATTTGGAGGAGACCTGATCCGTGAAGCACAACTTGAACATATATGCAGGTATGCTGATATAGTGAGTTTTCATGTGCCGCTGACAGCTGAAACAAGGCATATGGCCAATGAAGCTTTTTTTAATGCACTTGAACAAAAACCTGTTTTTATTTCAACCTGCAGGGGCCCGGTTACTGATACATCTGCTTTGATTAAAGCATTGGAGGGGGGGCAGATCCGGGGGGCTGGCCTTGATGTGCTGGAAAATGAAAATTTATCATCATACAACCGGGAGGAACAGGAACAATTGGATATTCTTCTGGCCCACCCAGATGTGATCATCACTCCCCATATAGCTGGCTACAGTAAAGAGGCATTTGAAAAAATGGCCGTGATTCTCCTTGAAAAATTACGGCTGTCCTGAGGTTTTTCTCCCTCGAATCTTACAGCAATCTTTTTGCAAATCATTCAGTTTTAACGCAGTGATCATTCATGCGAAAACTGAAGTTCTACTCTTTGCTGCCCCTTTACGTTCCCCTAATTTTAACATCAAATCAACCTTATGAAAACATTCATCTCTTACGCCGTATTAGCTATTTTATTGTTAGCCTCTTCTTCAACGATCGCTAACCAGCAACAGATCAATGAACAGGTAGAAATGACTGCCTCAGTTACCGAATCATGTTTTGACCACCTGCGCGTTCACCGCCAGGGAAAAGCCGGTGTGAGCATCTCATGGGGTGTTTCGAGGGCCGAGATCGATCATTTTATTGTTGAACGTTCATATGACGGTGAGTTTTTTGAACAGGCAAATGTGATCGGCTTTAACGGCTCAGCAACTTATAAAATGAATGACAACAGTGTATTCGCCGGAACCATCCACTACCGTGTAACAGCAGTATTCCAGGATGGAACCATGGAAACTTCAGAAGTGAAGTCCATGCGTATTGTTCAACGTGGTTAAGGAAGGCGGGCAACCGCTTCCTTTGCTAACCAAACCCTGATCTATGAAAACACATCTACTCCTTGTTGCCTTATTATTCTTTCACCAGGCTACCGCCCAAATTACCACTCCCCTCATCAAAGCTGGTTTTGGTGTGGACGCGGACCTGAGATCGAATTTTTATAATGGCTTTGTGCAGGCAGGAAATGACGACTGGTTCAGCAATGGTACCCCTGGTACCGGACAGTACGTGATTGATACAACAGGAGCAGCTGCGCTCATGGCCAGGTATGCGGTTGATGCCAATTCAAGAAAACTCCCATTTTACCGTACCATGAGGGTGCCGCAGTTTACGGTGGTCAATAACCGTCTTTGGATTGATGCGGTTTATATCCGGGATTATAACGGGCAGGCAGGAGGTGATTCCACCGCTTTTGTCCTGAGTAATAAAAACGGTGACAACCCGGCTGTATGGAATGGTGGGGTTACTTCAGTGCTGGATAAAAATGACATCGCTGAAATGATGATCCATGTAAAAAGAGCCGGTGCCTCAGCTACGGATTCACTTTGGTTCATCGGGGGAATGTCGCTCCAGGGTACAACAGGTAACCGTTATTTTGATTTTGAATTATACCAGACTGATATTTTTTACAGCCGTGCCACGGGAGCTTTTACCAATTATGGTCCCGATGCGGGTCATACATCATGGAAGTTTGACGCTGCAGGAAATGTAATTGCACCGGGTGACGTGATCTTTACAGCAGAATACAGCAGTTCTTCTCTTACTGCTATAGAGGCCAGGATCTGGATCGACAGGGCTTCCATGCTGATCACACCAAGTGGTTTTGACTGGGTTGGTGATTTCGTCGGCGCTTCCAACGGTTCGCAATTTGGTTATGCCAATATCCGCCCCAAAACAGCCGGTGCCTATTATACCGGTTTGCAAAGCGGCAATAATACCTGGGCCGGTCCTTTTGGATTTATTGATGGCGGTAATAATGTAAGGTCTACCTATACAGCCAGGCAATACATGGAATTTTCTGTAAACCTTACGAAACTCGGCCTGGATCCTATGACCTTACTGGGTGGATCTGCCTGCGGACTTCCATTCAGGCGCATTCTTGTAAAAACAAGAACATCCACTTCATTCAGTTCAGAATTGAAGGACTTCATTGGGCCGTTTGATTTTTTCTCAGCACCTGCCGTACGCGCTGTTGCTGAAGTACCTATTTTTTGCGGCACTCTTGGTGTAAGCCAGGTTAGTGTTGTCAATGCCAATCCTTCTTCACTTTATACCTGGTCTACACCGGATGGAAATATTTATGGCAGCAATACCGGTACCAGTATTACGGTTGACCAGCCAGGTACCTATATTGTATCCCAGCAATTACTGGATGGCTGTACGCCATTTGCCGCCGATACAGTGCAGATTGTATTCGATGCCGCCTGTGTGCCCATGAGTAATACGCTATTGCAATTCAGCGGAACCCTTGTCAATAAAAACACGAAACTAACCTGGATCTATAAAGCCACTGCT
>CBDUBK010000005.1:0-18254 GCA_965365375.1 uncultured bacterium
TTCAAGCTGCAAGCTGCAAGCTGCAAGCTGCAAGCTGCAAGACCTAAACGCAAAGCCTCATTCACATCATTCCATTTTGCAAAATATAATAACATGATCCCAGGCCTCACGTTCACGACTCACCATTCACCATTCCAGCCTACGCTAAAGCTTCGGCTGGCGCTGCACCATTCACCATTCACGTTTCACGCCCCCTACCTCCCCAATGACCGCAGCCTGAAATAATTCACCGCCGAATCAAACGTTCCGTCGTCTTCAGGATCCACACCGTAATAGCCGGCTTTGTAATTGTCAAACCTCGATTCCCTCCAGTAATATCCATCACGAACGCCTTTATAAAACTTTGTTCCGTAAAGATCCCGTGGAAGGTTCATCTGGTAATCGATGTATTGAAGCAGGGTGGATGTATCCTTCATGCGTGAAAAATAAAGCACTGCACCATTGCGGTATTTATAATAAAGAGTTTCATTTCCCGTACTATCCATCTCACGCTTAAAATCACTGTAACGTTTAGGTACAAGCAATTGCAGAGAACGTGGTTCTCCTGATGTAAATGATGTATTTCTCTTCCTGAAATCACTGAAAAGAAAGCATGATGAAAATGATACCACAAAACAGAGTAATAATATCCTGAACATATGTAAGAAGGTTGAAAAAATTATACTAAGGGCATTTGATGACGTTTGAGCAAGCTTTGCGATTCATAGCGCTCCTCTGCGAACTTTGCGTTTAAATTTACCGCAGATAAAAGGAGAACGCAGAGATCGCACAGAGATATTTCACTTCATACTTCCGACTACAGACGTCTGATTTTTAACCTTACCGATACAGTTCATAAATCACACTTGCTCCCTGGCCCACACCAACACACATGGTCGCCAACCCATATTGCACACCTCTTCTTTTCATCTCGTGAACCAAAGTGGTGGAAAGTCTCACACCACTGCAGCCCAGCGGGTGACCCAATGCAATGGCGCCTCCATTTACATTCACCAGCGATTCATCAAGACCAAGATCATGAATGCAGGCCAGTGATTGGGAAGCAAAAGCCTCGTTCAATTCTACCAGGCCGATATTGGCAACAGAAAGACTTGCTCTCTTCAATGCTTTTTGAGTGGCAGGCACCGGGCCAATACCCATGATGGCGGGATCCACACCTGCAACTGCCATGGAAATTACTTTGGCAATTGGTTTAAGATTGTATTTGATCACTGCATCCTCACTCGCCAGTAAGATGGCAGCCGCTCCATCGTTGATGCCCGAGGCATTGCCTGCAGTTACTGTTCCGTCTTTTAGAAATGCAGGTTTTAATGATGCGAGTTTTTCGATCGTGGTTTTCCTTGGATGTTCATCCTGGTCCACGATTACCTTAGCACCTTTCTCACCATTTATTTCCACAGGACTGATCTCATCCTTCCAGATGCCTTTTTCAAGTGCATCAAAATACTTTTGCTGTGATCTCACTGCAAATGCATCCTGGGCCTCGCGGCTGATGTTCCATTGGCTTGCCACATTCTCCGCGGTTTCACCCATGCTGTAGGGATGATGTTTTTCTGACAAACGCGGATTAATAAAACGCCAGCCCAGCGTGGTATCAGCTACTTCAGCGCTTCGCTGGAAAGGACTGGTGGATTTGGCCATAACAAAAGGTGCACGGCTCATACTTTCCACACCGCAGGCAATGATCATCTCAGCATCACCGCACATGATCTGGCGTGCTCCATCCATAATGGATTGCAGGCCTGAAGCGCAAAGGCGGTTAACTGTATTACCTGCAACTGTTGGCGGTAATCCTGCAAGCAGGGCAGCCATTCTCGCAACATTGCGGTTGTCCTCACCTGACTGGTTTGCATCTCCCGCGATTACATCCTCAATAGCAGCAGGATCAACAGAAGGATTGCGGTCCATTAATGACCTGATGGCGTGAGCAAGCAAATCATCTGGACGAACAGAACTCAAGGCACCTCCATATTTTCCGATAGGTGTACGGATGGCATCAACAACAAATACATTCCTCATGAAATGATTTTAAATCACGAAATACAAAAAAGGATTGATGCCGCAAGTTATTGAAAGAAAGCGAGCGGTAAACTCAGCCACCTAATGCCACAGGAGTTAAAACTTTACCTTCCCAGGCATGCATGCTTTTTTTGAGTTTTTCGAAAATGAGGGGATGTTTTTCTTTCAGGTCCTCTTTCTCTGAAACATCCTTGTCGATATTAAAAAGATATTCTCCCTTTTCATCTTTCACATATTTCCACGAACCTTCTATATGCGCCCTTTGTTGCGCACGCTGGTTGATACGCCAGTAAAAACTTCGTTCAAAAGTCCTGGAGGGTTTTCTGAAAAAAGGCAGGAGACTCTGGCCATCCAGTTCTCCAGGAAGCTTCACTCCAGCGGCATCCAGGATGGTAGCCGTCCAGTCCATGGTAATGATCTTTTGATCTGTTACCAGGCCCGTATTGATTTTTCCCGGCCAGCTGGCGAAAGCAGGCACCCGGATGCCTCCTTCGTATAAGGTCATTTTCCTTCCTCTCAAAGGACCCATATCCGAATATCGTTCACCTCCATTATCACTCATAAAAATCACGAGGGTATTTTCTTTCAGGCCTGATGCTGCAAGTGCATCCATGAGTTTCCCGATATTATCATCCAGGCTTTTCATCATAGCCGCATAAGTTGATTGTGAACCACCAGCAGCAAACCTTACCGTATCAGGATAAGCAGGATCTCCAGGCCCCTGCCAGGGCCAGTGCGGGGCACTGTATTGAAGACTGAGAAAGAAAGGTCGCTCATGTTTTTTCTGGATGAAGCTGATCGCACGCCCGGTAAGAATATCCGTCATATAACCTTTTACATCTACCGCGGTTTCATTCTCCCATAAATCGGGAATGGCCCGCCCCGCCTTGTGCGAAATAAAATCAACGGCACCTGAACGGAAACCAAAAAATTCTTCAAACCCATTTTTCCGCGGGCTGTGCTGTTCATCAAACCCCAAATGCCATTTTCCTACCAATGCTGTTTCATATCCATGGTCTTTCAGCAGGGAAGCAACTGTAGGCCTGGAACCATCAAGACCTTCCAGGCTGTCCAGCCCATCTCTTGTGAGAGGTTCATACAAACCCGTTTTATGTTTTGCCGGGTATTGCCCCGTCATAAAGCTGACACGTGCAGGCGTACAAACCGGTGCGCCTGAATAGGCATGCGTAAATCGTATTCCTTCCGAGGCTAACCGGTCAAGGTTGGGGGTTGAATAATCCTTGCGCCCATAAATTCCGAGGTCCGCATAACCCATATCATCCGTCATTATAAAAATGATGTTGGGTTTTTGTTTTGAAGACTGTGCATTGCTGTTGAAACAACAGAGCAATGACAGGAAGCTGATGCAGAAGGCCAGCTGGTAAACCGGCAGATTTGGTTTCATACTATAAGATAAACATTTAATATGAATAGGTCTTTTAGTTATTGGCCGTTGGCTATTAGCCCTCGCATTCCCACCTTTGCAGCATTATGCAGCACAACATCAAATCCATCAGGCCTTTTATTGGCTCAAAAGATTTCGATATCTCGAGGCGGTTTTACAGGGATCTCGGGTTTACTGAACATGAAATTTTCCCTGAAATGTCTTTTTTCGAGACCGGCGGGTTCGGATTCTACCTGCAGAAATATTATGCGAAGGACTGGGTGGATAATACCATGGTATTCGGGGAAGTAGATGATGTGGACCGCTACCATGCGGAATTGAAAGCACTGGACCTGCCATCAAAATATGAAGGAGTAAGGCTCACAGGTATAAGAAGAGAAGACTGGGGTGCTGAATGTTTCCTCCACGACCCTTCCGGGATCCTCTGGCATTTTGGGGTTTTTAACCGCAACCAATAGGACTTAATTCTTGTTGGCCAGCTGTCCGCAGGCCGCATCAATATCCTTACCCCTGCTGCGGCGCAGGCGGGCATTCACCCTGTTCTTTCCGAGGTAAGACATGAACTCTTCCATTTTCTCCGGCGTGGGCTTTTCAAATTTTGCCTTGTCAATGGGATTGTACTCAATGATGTTGATGAGGTCTGCAGGCACCTGCCTGTATAATTTGATCAGTTCATCAGCATCCTTCTGGCTGTCGTTGAATTTATTGAAGAGAATATATTCAAGGGTGATTTCGTTCTTGGTCTGCTTGTAAAAATGATTCATCGCATCAATGAGTGATTTGAGATTGTTGGTCTCATTGATGGGCATGATCTCATTTCTCTTGGTATCGTTGGCTGCATGAAGAGAGAGCGCCAGTTTGAATTTTACTTTATCATCACCCAGCTGGCGGATCTGCTTGGCCACACCTGCAGTAGATACGGTAATTCTTTTAGGACTCATGGCCAGCCCGTCTTCGGCTGTGATCTTTTCAATGGAACGCAATACATTCTTGTAATTAAGCAGGGGTTCACCCATGCCCATAAAAACAATATTGGTCAGTTTTTTCCCATAGATCTTTTCACTTTGCTGGTTGATCAGGACTACCTCATCATAGATCTCATCGAAATCAAGATTCCTTTTTCTTTCAATGTATCCTGTAGCACAGAAACGGCAGCTGAGAGAACAACCAATCTGTGAAGAAACACAGGCAGTAAAGCGGGTTTCTGTTGGAATGAGTACACCTTCACAAAGATGACCCTCATGCGTTTTGAATCTTGATTTTACCGTTCCATCTGCGCTGAATTGGGTAGTATCAACTGTAAGAGCAGGAAAACTGAAGTTTTCACCCAGCTTCTGTCTCAGGTCCTTACTCAGGTTGGTCATGTCAGCAAAGGAAAAAGCATGTTTCTGCCAGAGCCATTCCCACACCTGCTTGCTGCGGAAACCTTTCTCACCAATGGATTCCATCCACTGCTGGAGGTCCTGGAAGCTGAGCTGGCGAATGTTGCGGGATTTTTGTGCATGCTGCACTGTACTTGCTGACATGGCGCAAAGGTACGTTGTAATGAAGGAGGGTTTGGTTAAGTAAAGTTCAAAGTTCAAAGTTGAAAGTTCAAAGTCGGTAGTTCAAAGTCGGCTTTGCCCACCGAAGCTTTAGCGAAGGCGGGCTTTGCCAACCATCCGCGTGCCGCTGAAGCTTTAGCGGAGGCGCAAGCTTCAGCGAAGGTGGGAGTTATCAGAGAACACTCGCAGCTCGAAGCTCACAGCTCGTAGCCCATTTTAACCCTAATTAACCTCCCACCCTTAAACTTCCGCCTCCCTGCGCCTTCCTAGTACGTCACCTTTAAAAACTGACAATATTTATATGAAAAGAATACTTACAGGCGCACTTACCTTACTGCTGTTCGCAGGCGCGGCCCAGGCTCAAAAGAAAGATTCCGTGAAGCATGGCCACCACAAAGGACGTACGGAGATGGTTGCTAAACTCAACCTGACCGCCGACCAGCAGGCTAAACTCAAGTCAATCCGTGAAGCCCAGCACGCGGAAATGAAAGCATTGCATGCCAACCAGTCCCTGAAAGCAGAACAAAAGAAAGCTGCAAGGGAAGAGTTGTTCAAAAAATATTCAGCCCAGACCAAAGCGGTTTATACCCCTGCACAACAGGCAGAACTGGATAAAATGAAAGCAGCATGGAAAAACAAGGCAAAAGAAGGCAAACAAGGCCGCAAGCAAGGAAAAGACGGTAAGCATGGTAAAGATTTCAAAAAAGGCGGCGATTTTCAGAAAGAGCTGAACCTTACCGAAGACCAGAAAACCAAAATGTCAGGCCTGAGGGAAGACTTCAAGAAGCAGTTTGAAACCCTGCGCAATGACCAGTCGCTCAGCGCCGAACAGAAAAAAGAAAAATCCAAAGAACTCAGAAAAGCCCAGCAGGATAAAATGAAATCTATCCTGACCAAAGACCAGGTTGAAAAAATGGAATCCGCCCGCAAGAACCGCAAGCCGGTTCAGCGATAAACCATCCGGTTATAAATGCCCTCCCGTTATTGCGGGAGGGTTTTTTACTTTTGCAGGATGAAGAAACAAACAGGCTTCGAAAAATTCATTGTTACAAAGAAGAAGGGCTCGGTTAAAAAAGAGGAGATCCGCCAGGAAAAAAAGAAGGTAACGAAGGCGCGTAAGGAATACTTTGAACAAAAGAGAGCAGAAGCCAAGGGCGTTGTAAAAGTTGAAGCAGGCCCCAAAAAACCAGAGATCACCCGCACGGTGGTTGAAAAAATGCCACTGAATAAATACATTGCCCACAGCGGGATCTGTTCACGAAGAGATGCAGTGGAAGTGATCAAAAGCGGGAAGGTGAAAGTGAACGGTGAAGTGATGATGGAGCCCGGTCATAAAGTTTCTCCCAGTGATGCCGTGATCGTGAACGGCAAAAAGATCCAGCCGGTAAAAGATCTCGTTTACATACTACTTAACAAACCCAAAGACTATATCACCACTACAGATGATGAAAGAGGCAGGAAGACTGTCCTCGACCTCATCGCCAAAGCAAGTCCCATCAAGGTTTATCCTGTAGGCAGGCTTGACAGGAATACTTCCGGTGTGTTATTGCTTACCAACGATGGTGATCTCACCCAAAGACTCACGCATCCGAGCAACGAGATCAAGAAAGTTTACGCGGTTACATTAGACAAGCCACTCACCAAAGCACATTTCGACGAGATCCTCAAAGGTGTGCCCCTGGAAGATGGTGTAGCCAATGTGGATACACTTGCCTTTACAGACAATGCCGACAAAACTCAGGTAGGAATAGAAATTCACAGTGGAAGAAACAGGATCGTGCGCCGCATATTCGAACATTATGGTTATGATGTAAAAAACCTTGACCGCGTAGTTTTTGCTGGTCTTACCAAAAAAAATGTGGACCGCGGGAAATGGCGTTTTTTATCAGAAAGAGAAGTCAGGGATCTTAAGTATTTCAAGAAGGGAAAAAAATAAATAAGGGTGCACATGATCAGGATCTCGCAACTCGTTCTCGAAGAAAATGATGATTTTATAGCTATCAACAAACCTGCCGGCTTGCTCACCATTCCTGACAGGGAAGGAAAAGATGTTTCACTGAAACTGATTCTCAGGGAAAGGTTTGGCGAGATCTTTACAGTTCACCGTCTCGACAGGGAGACCAGCGGAGTAGTGGTATTCGCGAAAACTGAGGGTGCGCATAAACAACTCTCCCAGCTTTTCGAATCAAGAGAAAATACCAAGATCTATAATGGTCTTGTGATGGGAAATCCAGCTGAATTATCAGGTACGATCAATGAGCCTATTGCAGAACATCCTTCCAAAAAAGGAATGATGACGGTTTTTAAAAAAGGAAAAGAAAGTATCACGGAATTTGAAGTGGTTGAAAACTTCAGGTTGTATACCTGGATGAAGTTCAGGATCCTCACCGGCCGCACCCACCAGATCCGCGTACATATGAAACACCTGGGCCACCCCATCGTTTGTGACCCTTTATATGGCGATGGCAAACCCGTACTCATCTCTTCCATCAAAAAAAAGACTTATAAACTAGCTAAAGAAGAGGAAGCGGAAAGACCTATTCTTTCAAGACTCGCTCTTCATGCCTCGGAACTGCAGTTCCGCCTGAATGGAAAAGATTATCACTTCACTGCGGAATTACCAAAAGACCTGAAAGCCCTGCTCAACCAGTTGAAAAAAAACAGCTGATCAGAGGGACTCTATAAATCCGACAGCAACCGTGTTGTTGGAAAACTCATCGATCAATATAAAGCTTCCGTTACGCGGGTTCTGCCTGTAAAGGTCAGCGAAGATGGGTTTTGCTGTACGGATGCTCACCTTGCCGATATCATTCAAACCAAAACGGGACAGATCATCAGCCGGCTCCATGGTCTGCATGTCTATTTTGCTTTGCACCTGGCTGATCTTTGCCTTCACCAGGTTTACTCCATGCTGCAGCCAGTAAGTTTTGCCAGGCACCAGCAATTGTTCATCCATCCAGGCAACAGTTCCGGTGAACGCATTCACCTGGGTATGGCCGGTCTTTTCAGGCACGATCATATTTCCACGGCTGATATCAATATCCTCATCCAGTTCAATAGTAATGCTCTCCCCTGCCCTCGCTACCTGGATTTCCTCTGTTGCACGCAGGATCTTTTTTACTGATGTTGTTTTTAAAGTTGGCAGAACAACAATTCTTTCGCCTTTCGAAATCGTACCACTTAATAACTGTCCCGCATAACCGCGAAAGTCATGGTGTTCATCAGAATGAGGCCTGATAACAAACTGCACTGGAAAACGGGCAGGCAGGCTCTCATCTCTTGTATTGGGATCTGTCTGCTCAAGATAATCCAGCAGGCTTTCACCATCATACCATTTCATTTTAGCAGAGGGTTGTACAATGTTGTCGCCGTATTTGGCTGCAACAGGAATGAATTTCAGGCTTCCTTCATAGCCAATGCGGGAAGCCAGGCTTTCCACTTCTTTTTTGATGGAAAGAAAAACCGCTTCATCATACGCCACCAGGTCCATTTTATTGACACAGACAAACACATGGCTGATGTTGAGCAGTGACGAAATAAACAGATGGCGCCTGGTCTGTTCGATCACACCATTTCTCGCATCGATGAGCACAATTGATGCTTCGGAATTGGAGGCACCGGTGATCATGTTGCGGGTATATTCCACGTGGCCGGGTGTATCGGCAATAATGTATTTTCTTGAATCCGTTGAAAAATAAATATGGGCCACGTCAATGGTAATCCCCTGTTCTCTTTCCGCGATCAGTCCATCCGTAAGCAGGGAAAGATCTATGAAATCAAGACCTTTTCTTTTGCTGGTATGTTCGATGGCTTCCATTTTATCTTTTGTAATGGATTTGGTATCGTAGAGCAGGCGCCCTATCAAGGTACTCTTTCCATCATCCACACTTCCTGCAGTTGCGATTCTTAAAATATCCATAACCTGTTTTTTTTCTTTTAAAAAATACTTTTGACCAGCATGCGTGAGCACCAGATCATCACCATGATACCCACAAGGATCATCATGGTTTTTTTAGGCAGCCGGCCGGCGAATCTGGCCGCGATTGGCGCAGCGATCACGCCCCCAAGTATCAGTCCCAATACAATGTTCCAATGGCTGACACCCACCGTTACAAAAAATGTGAAAGCGCTGGCAAGTGTCACAAAAAATTCTGTAAGACTTACGGAGCCAACCGTATACTTTGGCGAACGGCCTTTTGAAATAAGATTACTTGTTACAATCGGGCCCCAGCCTCCCCCGCCAAATGAATCAAAAAAGCCCCCGGCTCCTGCAAGCCAGCCGATTCTTTTAGCCTTTACATTCCTGGGTTGCACCTGGAAGGCCTTGATCAATATTTTTAATCCAAGGAAACCGGCATACACCGCAATGACCGGCATGAGGTAACCACTGTACCTGTCTCCGAGGAACACCAACAAAAGGGCGCCGCAGATCGCGCCGATGACCCCGGGGATCACCAGGTGTTTGAATAATTTTTTATTGACATTACCAAACCTGTAATGACTGTAACCTGAAATACCAGAAGTAAATATTTCAGAAGTATGAATGGCAGCGCTCACTGCAACCGGGTTCACACCAAATGACATCAGGCAGGTGGCCGATGTAACTCCATATCCCATGCTCAGCATGCCATCAACCATCTGCGCAAGAAAACCAGCGAGCACAAAAAATAGAAACCGGTAGTCAAAATTATCTCTCGCAAGCGTCCATATTTCTCCCATCGGAGGAAGTGGTAAATAAGATATGATGATATGCCCGATCACCATCAGCAGGAAGGCAAGAATGAGCCGCGATGCGATCTTTTTCCATCGCTGGTCATTGTTTTTCCTGCTCAATGATTTTTGGGGAACTACCGCTGAATGTGCATGAAGAATAAAATCACTGGCTTCGTGGTTGGAGGGAAGAAAAACCATTTTGTTATAAGGTTTCGCTTCGTTAAGAATGATTTCATCCAGTACAGGATTGCCGGTTACGATGATGAGCATTCCTTCAGCAAGATCCTCACGGTTATGTTTTCTTTCAGCAACAACTAACTGGTGATCTCCATCCATGTCTTTGATGACCTGTGAAATATCTTCAGCAATTACTTTGATCAGCTGGTGTTTTGAAAAAGAACGCAGGCGCTTCACCTGTACCCCTGCTTCGCTACCCCCACCAATCACAACCCAGGGCAAACCAGTTGTGCTGATCTTAACCGGTATCCCAGTGGCTGTAACCTCTATGGTTTTTGTCATAGTCATTTTTTAGTTTTTCGCAGGTCCAGGTTCTGGAAAGAAAATATCCTGGCTCCATGAATCATCCTGTACCTGGAGCCTGAGGGTAATTGCTGGAATACATTGAGATAACCTAACTGGAAGTTGCCGGTAGCACCTGCCTGGTAGCTGATGCCCGTAAAAAAACGGTTCTGGTCGAAATAATTATAGACCACTTCCTTTCCGAAATTGATATGGAGTTCATCATTAAAGATCCATGATATGCTTCCCTTACCAGGTGAAGCACTCAGCGGCAATTGCCATAACAAATTGTAACGGAGCCGGTAATTAAAATTATGGCCCGCCACCATTACGGAATCCGCACCTATTTTTTTTCTGAACCTTTCTTCCAGCCTGATGTATTGCATGGTACTGTTGCGGCCATACCGGGTATGCCATTGCACCTGTTGCCAGGGCCTGTGTTCAGGACGCGGTTCAATAAAATTGTCCTGGGCGTACTGGTGTATATATCCGTAACCTGCTGTCAGCTTAATGGCATCAGTAACATAATATGTAATTCCCGGCCTGATGATGGTCAGCCCTGCGCCTTCGAAAAAATTTTCACGGGTTCTGAACTGTGCATCAAACCAGAAACCCCACCGGTCACTGATGCGGGACTGGTTGAAATAACCTGTCCATAGCTGTTCCACCACCTGTGTTGATTTTTCCTGGGCCGATACAAACCCGGAAACAAAAATTAAAATCACTGCGAGTTTTTGCTTCATACTTAATGATTCAGTAATCCATCCACGGTAATAGCTGCATAATACAACCCACCAATGGTAGGCCCTGCAGCATATTGAATATAACGGTTGTTGAAAATATTCGCTCCTCCAATTTTGATAGTGGATTTTAGTTGAGGCAACCTGTAATTTACCTGGGCATCCACAGTCTGGTAAGCAGGAATTTTTCCATTGGCCAGGGGACTTTCCCAGTCAAATGAACACTGCCATCTCCATACAATATTCCAACCTAGGTTCTTGATGATGGCGCGGTTGCCAACAGAAAGATTGGCTGACCATTTTGGTGTATTAAATGCCGTTAAAAAAATATCACTTGTTTGATTGGCTACAATATTGTTGTAATTCACATTTCCTGAGAAAAGGTATTTCTGGTAAAAATTCCAGGTGATGCCCAGGGATGATCCATAATTTTTATACTGGTTCCTTGCATTGGTAAAAACCCTGTAGCGAGTTTGCCTGGAACGGTTGGCCGCCAGCATATCCATTACTGAAGCATCCGTTCCGATCACTCCTGTCTGCGGTACTGCAACTTCTACCTGTCCTAAAAAACCATCGTATTCATTCAGGTAGGCATCCACATCAATGATAAGCTTATGGTCATTCAAAGCAGCCTTATAACCTACTTCAAATGAATGAATCCTCTCAGGTCTTGTGGCTGAAAGGCTGGTCACTTCCAGTAATGATCGGTTAGCCATGGCCGCATCATTCACACTCATGCCACTGTTAACATTTTTATTAACGGCGGCATTAAAGGCATTCACAGAAACAAGGGTATAAGAATTATCAAGGTATCCTAAACCTTCATTGATATAGGAGAGGCCGCCAACCCTGCGAACGTTTCCATTGTTGACAAATGACAGGGCTTCAAACAAAGCAGGAAAGCGGAAACCATTCTGGTAAGAGATCCTGAAATTATGCAGTTTGTTCGCAGTATACACAGCCGCGATCCTGGGATTGAATTTAGGTTCGAACTCAGGATTATGATCAAAGCGCAGGGAGAGGAATACTTTCAGTTTTTCGTTAATGAAAGTTTTAGTGGCCTGGGCAAAAGCGCCATATTTCTTATAATACACATTGTTGCCAAAACTGCCGTTCTTGGGAATATTTCTTTCAGCAAGAGGTCTTGAAAAATCAACAAAATTATTTCCGTCAGGGATCACTTCGTAAATCCTTACATCTGCCCCGGCTACGAGATTCACAAAACTGATCTTATCCCTGAAGTCATACTGGGCATCGGCATGATACATGCGGCTTCTTTGTTTGAGCCAGGCGCCACCGGTAGCTGGTGCTCCAGCTATACCTGCATTCACATGGTCCCAGTTATTGATCCGTGCGATCGTATTTTTCAGGTTCTCAAAAGCTGCTGTTCCTGGTTCAACCCTTCCCTGGTCAGCTGCCTGTCTTGCGATCTGCATGGCTGTGGACAGGTCAGATCCTGCATTCAATGCATTCTGTAATGCAGTTTTGAAAACCCCTCCCCATGCACTGTTTGATAAATGCGAAAGCTGCAGGTTATCTGCCATGGGCTTTACATTATAAGAATCACCAGTGTTTTCAGATGACATGTAAGCCCTCACAAAATAATGATCACCCTTCACCTCTAATTTGTGATTCTGTACAATTACATTATCCAGCTGGATCTTGTTACCTCTCTGGAATACCCCATCCATTTTACCAACACGGTAACTGTATGAAAGTTCTGCCTGCTCAGAAACACGGTAATGAATGGCAGCATCCAGTTTAAGGTTATCCACTACCGGGTTAACCAGGTCTTTTTCCCAGTAACCCGTCCTGCGGATGAGAAAGGTTTTATTACCACCGGCATAATTCACACCGTTGATCGTAACAGCATTATTGTTCTCATCGCCATATTTGTTCCAGCCGTCATAAGCCGGGTTGATATTATTCAGTTCGGCGAAACCCGGGTTGGCAGTACCGAGGGTATTAGGGTTCTGGTCAGTTGCCGTATTCGAAACCCAGTCAATACCCCGCATATAACCCAGGTTAAGTTTAAATGCGAAGCGGTTTTTATAGGCTTTTGCAAAACGTATAGCCGTTTCCGTTAAAAGACCGGGAGCGTGGTCTATTCCATCCACATGATTCACACCGGTCTTTTGATATACACTTAACCCCTGGTGAATGAAAGGATTTTTAGTAATCAGGTTGGCCATCCCATTGATGGCATTCATGCCATAAAGGGCGGAGGCGGCACCTGGGGTAATCTCCACACTCTGGATATCCAGTTCTGTTGGGCCGATGGCATTACCAAGTGGTACACCCAGCGTTGCAGCTTGCATATCCACCCCATCAACCAGTTGCATGAAGCGGAAATTATTGGGAATATTAAAGCCCCTTGTATTGGGGACTTTGAATGTGAGGCTGGAAGTAGTCATCTGTACACCTTTCACATTTTCAAGTGCATCGTAAAACCCTGGGGCAGGTGTTTCACGGATCGCGCGGATATCCAGTTTTTCGATGGCCACGGGAGATTTCAAAATACTTTCCGGCATGCGTGAAGCCGTTACCACCACTTCATTTCCAAGCACGGTTTGCGTTGCAAGCGCCACACTGATCCTGGAACCGACCGAGGTAACCTGTATTTCCTGCGGAGCAAAACCAATGGAAGTGAATACTAGTGTGAAAGGAAGTTTTTGCTTTGTTCTTAATAAAAAATTACCCTCATTACCCGAGGTAGTACCTGTAACCGTTCCCTTGATGCTGATGGCAACGCCGGCCAGGGGCTCTTTTTTTTCGCTGTCTGTTACGGTACCTGAAATTTCAATGAGTTCCTGGGCATATAATGATGTTACGAAGAACATCATCAGAATTAAAAGCAGTTGCTTAGTCCGTGATCCTTTGCTGGCTGTAGGCATAAAATTGATTTCTCCTGTTGGTTTAATGTTTGCCCGCAATCGTTGTTTTATATAAGGATAATGAAGGATGAATTTTTTTAGAAATAACCGGCATTCTTTCTTTTTTCCATGGCAGCTTCAGAACGTTTATCATCGATCCTTGCACCTCTCTCAGAAATGGTAGCCTGCCTGATCTCATCAATGATGGTATCAATATGCACAGCATCAGATAATACCGCGGCAGTACAGGTCATATCTCCCACAGTTCTGAAACGCACAGTGGCCTCAAAGGGAATTTCTTCTTCTGTAGTATTCAAAAAAGGAGAATGAGGCCAGTACATGCCATCTCTTTCTATGATCTGTCTTTTATGAGAATAATAAATGGAAGGGATCTCCAGTTTTTCTTCACGTATGTAATTCCACACATCCAGTTCGGTCCAGTTGCTGATCGGGAATACTCTCACATTCTCACCTATGCTGATGCGGCCATTGAGCATATGGAAAAGTTCAGGTCTTTGTTTTTTGGCATCCCACTGCCCAAAATCATCACGCACGGAGAAGACTCTTTCCTTGGCCCTGGCTTTTTCTTCATCACGCCTTGCACCGCCAATGCAGGCATCAAATTTTAATTCTTCAATGGCATCAAGAAGGGTTACGGTTTGCAATACATTGCGGCTTGCATATTTTCCCGATTCTTCCTGCACCTTTCCTTTATCGATACTTTCCTGCACATATCTCACAATCAGCTGCATGCCGGTTTGTTCCGCCAGCCAGTCACGGAATACTATAGTCTCCGGAAAATTATGACCGGTATCGATATGCAGCATCGGGAAAGGAACAGCCGCCGGATAAAAAGCTTTGCGCGCCAGGTGAACCAGGGTGATGGAATCTTTACCCCCGGAGAAAAGCAGGGCAGGTTTTTCGAATTGCGCTGCCACCTCGCGCATAATGTAAATGGCTTCGTCTTCTAGGGCTCTTGGAAATGTGCTATGGTGTTGACTCATATAAATTATTTTACCAGGTGCAATCCACATTCTTTTTGAGACAGTTCCCACCACCACCGGCCGGCACGTGGATCTTCGCCGGGTTCAATGGCCCTGGTGCAGGGTGCACAACCGATGCTCACGAAACCTTTGTCATGAAGTGGGTTATATGGAATAGCATATTGATTGATATAATTGAGGATCTCATCGAAACTCCAGTGAAGCAGCGGATTGATCTTGTAGATCTTTTTATCTTCCAGCCATTCCACAACGGGTATTTGTTTGCGGTGATCTGTCTGCGCTGCCCTCAGCCCGGTGATCCAGACATCAGTATTGGCAAGGGCCCTGTTGAGAGGTTCAACCTTGCGGATGTTGCAACAGGTCTTCCGGTCTTCCACACTGTTATAAAAGAGGTTGACACCTTTTGCATTCACCATTTCCTGCACATCATTTGCCTGCGGGAAATAAACCGTTACCGGGATTTTGTAACGGGCAGTGGTTTTCTCCAGTGTTTCATAAGCCTCATTAAAAAGGCGGCCGGTATCAATTGTAAATATGTTGATGCCAATGGAATTAAGTGCTATGATATCAGTAAGCACCTGGTCTTCCTGCCCGAGTGAAGTGGAAAATTTCACACGGCCGGGAAACAGGGCAGCAGTTTGTTGTAGGGCTTCTCCAACCGTGCAGTCATTAAAAATATTTTGAAGTAAGCTGAGTTTTTCCATAATCAATTTTGAACATGACATTACCTTTCAGGAATATGCATCTCCTTCCATATAGCAGCAAACATGAAAAATTTTACTGTTCGTCTGGTATAGGTGTGTACCTCAGGTACGGCTTCACCACCCGGACGCCTTTTGGAAATTTTTTGACAGCGTCTTCAGTGGATACAGCAGGAACAACAATAGCTTCTTCACCCGGCTGCCAGTTGGCAGGTGTGGCAAGACTATGTTTGGATGTTAATTGCAATGAATCAATAACCCTGAGTACTTCATAAAAATTGCGGCCCGTTGAAGCAGGGTAAGTAATGGTTAGTTTGATGGTCTTGTCAGGACCAATAATAAAAAGAGACCTCACTGTAGCAGTAGCTGAAGCATTTGGATGGATCATGTCATAAAGTGTTGCCACTTCCCGATTTTCATCTGCAATGATGGGAAAATCCACCTGGCATGACTGGGTTTCATTGATATCCTTTACCCATAACCCGTGTTTTTCAAGTGGATCCACGGATACTGCAAGCACTTTTACATTTCGCTTTTCAAACTCATGTTTGAGCAGGGCTGTACGGCCCAGTTCTGTGGTACAGACCGGGGTAAAATCGGCTGGATGCGAAAAAAGTACCCCCCAGCTGTTACCCAGGTATTCATAAAAATCAATGGGGCCTTCCGTAGTCACCGCTTTGAAATCAGGTGCAGGATCACCCAAACGTAAAGACATAATGATCAGTTTGAACTAAATAATGCGGTGAAATTAGGGGAAAGATAATAGCCTACCAAATTAGTAGGGTATGATTTAAGTCAGCTATTGGCTATTGGCCATTGGCTAAGTCCTCTTTTCCTGGAGCAAGGTCGCTGAGGGTTCTGTTCTCGAGTATATGCAGGGTTGCATCTCTCACATTTTCCATGATATCATGAAGGCCGCAATTCTGTTCATCGCAGTTTTCGCATTTGCGGTAGAAGTAAAGGCTTACACAGGGCAGCATGGCAATGGGGCCGTTCACAATGCGCACCACTTTGGCGATAGGAGTTTTGGAAGGATGTTCTTTTAAAAAATATCCCCCACCCTTGCCTTTTTTACTTTCGAGTATCCCTGCTTTTTTTAATTCCAGCAGGATCACTTCCAGGAACTTAAGCGGTATCCGCTTTTGCTGGGCGATCTCGTAAATGAGCACAGGCCCTTTCTCGTAGCGGTCAACCAGCACGGTCAAAGCCCTGAATGCATATTGTGCTTTATTAGAAAGCATATCAGTTCGATTCCGCTTGAAGAGTTACTGTATAACTTATTCCGGAATTTTTTTTGAGCATGGCAGCAACCCCGCAATATTTTTCAATGGAAAGATCAATGGCCTTCTTCACTTTATCGAGGTGTTCCTGTTCCGCTACCAGCTTATAATGCAATTGAATTTCTTTGAACACTCTTGGATGCTCTTCGGTTTGCTCCGCCTCGGTTTCTATTACAAGATCCGCGAAGGGTACCCGCATTTTTTCGAGGATGTCCACCACATCAATACCTGAACAGGCGGCAAGCCCGGTCAGTAAAAGTGCTTTCGGACTAAAACCATTTTTCCCGTCCACCTCAATTTTTGAATTGCCCTGGACTGAATCAAATGCCTGCCCTGTTTTCCATATGGTTGTTGTCTTCATCCGCTGAAAATTATTATTTAATTTTTAGTCACTGTGCTTCCTTCAGGCTATGCCTTTCATTCTGAAGGGCATTATCCAGGGTCCATTCCACCCTTGCCTGGAAATCGTGCTGCCTTACAGGACAATCTTTTTTGATACAGATGGGACATTGAAAATAATGACAGCCATCACTGTGCACAAAAAGCTCCAGCGTCTCTCCAAAATTACTCCGTATCAGTTTCGCGAGCTCATCTATTTCTTCATGCGCCTGGTTGATGTTGAGATACCAGGGCACTGTAAGGTGGCAGTCCACATGCAATACATTTCCATATTTGATCACACGAAGGTTGTGCAGGTCAATCCAGTTTTCTTTTTTGTTTACACCCAAAACTCCCACCATCCTGTCCAGCAACTGCATATCCGCTTCATCCATGATTCCTGCAAGTGATACACGGGTGATCCTGTAACCTGTGTAAATAATATAAAAGCCAAATATCATGGCCACTGCACTGTCGATCCAAACATAACCTGTATAGGTGATCAGCAGCAGGCCGGCAATGATTGCAATGGTTGAATAAGTATCTGTCTGGAGATGTTTGCCGGAAGCCAGTAAGGCAAGCGAACCATTTCTTTCACCCTGCCGTTTCGCAATGAATCCAAGGATCCAGTTAACCACTGCTGTTCCTCCCACCAGCATCATTCCCAGGTCCAATTGCTGTAATACACCCGGGTAAATGAGCTTGCGTCCTGCATTATAAATAATGAGTACACCGGCTGACAAAACAAGGGTGCCTTCAATGGCTGCGGAAACAAATTCCGCCTTGCCATGCCCATAGGGATGGTCCCGGTCCTTTGGCTTGGCAGAAACATAGAGACTGTACAATCCAATAAATCCTGCTACTACGTTCACAATACTTTCCAAAGCATCCGTAAGAATAGCAACGGAATAGGTAAGGTAATAGGCAGTAAACTTTGCGATCAGCAAAAAAGCAGAAACGATAGCGATCCATTTCTGGAGCCGGATATTGTTTCGCTGGGAATTATTTGTGGGAGAAATCATTATCGTGAATGGTCAATGGTGAATGGTGAATGGTGAATGAAAAATCCAAACTACCC
>CBDUBK010000006.1:0-17211 GCA_965365375.1 uncultured bacterium
TGTATTATTAAGATGGCTTGAAGAAGCACAGCCTGATGTGGCCTGTCTGCAGGAGCTCAAAGCACCTGAAGAAAAATTCCCGCTGGCTGCAATTGAAGCTTTAGGTTATAAGGCCATCTGGCATGGACAAAAGAGCTGGAATGGCGTGGCCATACTTTCAAAACATTCCATGCCGGTTGAAAGAACGCGTGTGCTTCCCGGTGATCCTGAAGATGAACACAGCAGGTATATTGAAGCGGAGATCAATGGTTTGATCATCGCCTGTCTTTACCTGCCAAATGGCAATCCTGCACCCGGACCTAAATTCGATTATAAACTTAAATGGTTCGGGCGGTTGCAACAGCATGCGAAAGATTTGCTTGCATCAAAACTACCGGTCATTCTCACGGGTGATTTTAATGTAATGCCAACTGAGAAAGATGTATATAAACCGGAACGCTGGGTGGAAGATGCGCTCTTCCGCCCGGAAACAAGAAAAGCTTTTCATGATCTTATAGCACAGGGCTGGACAGATGCTGTGCGTCATTTGCATCCCGATGAAACGATCTATACTTTCTGGGACTATTTCAGGAATGCTTACGGAAGAAATGCGGGGTTGCGTATCGATCATTTTTTATTGAGCCCTCAGCTCAAATCAAAATTAAAATCTGCCACAGTTGATCATCATGTGAGAGGCTGGGAAAAGACCAGTGATCATGCGCCGGTGTGGATTGAGATAAGTAAAAAGTAAGAAGTCAAAAGTCAAAAGTCAAAATTCTGAATGTTTGCGGTTAATAAATGATGAAACCGCAAAGTATGCAAAGGCCCACTCTTCGCTAAAGCTTGCGCCTCCGCTAAAGCTTCAGCGTACGCGGACAGTTGGTGCAGCGCAAAGGAGGCGCAAAGATTATTTCAAAAAGCTTCTTTACATCCACCACACTAATGACGGATCGTGTACAAGTATTGATTGAATGAGAAATAATCGATCTAACCTTTGCGTTTCCTTTGCGTATTTTTTGCGTCCTCTGCGGTTAAAAAAAGGCAAATTGATCACAAAAGAGACGTAAAGATGAGTCAGGAGGCCACCAGCCAAAAGCCGAAAGCAAATGCCCAAATCTTTTAACGTTCATTCTAATTCCTTTTCCCTTATCTTCGCCCTGTTAATTTTGAGCCTCGCATCAGTATCGTTAATTATTCTGCTTAGAAATCTGCATCTTAGTTAGCCTCACTTCTGCCTCTCAGATTTTTTATCATTTTTTATCAATTTTCAAGCATGAACATTTATGTATCGAATTTAAGCTTCAACGTACAGGATGAAGACTTAAAAGAATTTTTTGCTCCATACGGAGAAGTTACTTCTGCCAAAATCATCACAGACAGGGAAACAGGCAAATCAAGAGGATTTGGTTTTGTTGAAATGTCTGATGACGAAGCATCCAGGAAAGCTATCAAAGAACTTGATGGTGGAACTGTAGATGGCAGGACCATCAAGGTTATGGAAGCCAAGCCTAAAGAAGACAGGCCGGCCCGTAGCAACAACAGCTACAACAAAAACAGGTACTAATCTTACTATAAGCCCCTTAACCGGGGCTTTTTTATTGTATTACTATCATTCAAAATCAATTCTATGGACAGGTTTAAAAAAGAGATCGCGGTTGGTGAAAACACCATGCTTTTCGAATTCACTCATATGTCAAATGTGAATGGAGAGAAATTTTTCATCACTGGAAAAGATTCGGCCGATAAACCATTTTCTTTCAGCCTTCGCCAGAAAGACCACAACCAGTGGAAATTACAACCAGGAGCAAGCCGCTGGCTGTACGAGATCGAAACAGATCTCTCTGATGCTATTGTCAACTCCAGGTTGAAATAAAAAAAGCAACCATTTTGGTTGCTTTCCATTAGAATGCTTCATTTACCGGTACATACGTGCACTTTCCCGTGCAGGTACCTGCGCCATCCTGGGATTGGCAACACCAGACTGCAATAACTGGTCAACTGAATACTTTCCACTTCCCGCAAAGAACAATACCACGTATGTGAGCAGGTATTGTAATCCCAATTCTTTTTTAGCGAAAGGATCATCCAGGTGTACATAGAATACAGCCACCAGCATGGTTATGATCAATGGGATCACTGCAAATCTTGTAGCGAATCCTACCAGGATCAATACTGAACAGATCACTTCTGCAAATACCGTCAGTCCCAGCGAAAGTTCGGGCGACATTCCCATAACGGAAAGGAACTGTACCGGTTCGCCGGAAAATAATTGCATCATTTTCGGCAGGCCATGTGAAAGCATCAGCGAAGCAATCACTACGCGGGCGATCAGCAGGGCAAGGTTTACAGGCATGGCAGCCTGGTTTACTTTGGTTAAGTTTTTCATCAAGTGCATATTTGTTTAAATTATGAGTGCATGTTCATTGAGCTGGACCAGCAGCTCAGGCGGCCTTTGCATTATGCAAAACCTTCCAGCCCGCAAGCCAGTTATAATTGTTTTGCATGCCCAGCCGGATCAGGAGCAATTGCATTTGCTCAAGTGTCCTGCTTACTGAAAGATCACCGGCAATCATTGGATTAAAACCTGCAGTGCGTACCAGGTCTGAAACCATTTCAAGTGCTTCCTTATCATCACCTGCTATAAAAGCATCTACCTGCTTGTCAGCAATCACTGGCTGGCTGAAATCAGCCGCGAACGTGGTATTGAAAGCCTTTACAACATTTGAGGCAGGCAATAGTTCCTGTAGCTGCTCGGCAGCACTTGTTCCCGGACTGGTCACTAACCCGTCATAGGTTTCATTCAGAGGATTTGAAATGCTGACTACAATTTTCCTGCTGGCAACTTCCCTGATCTTTTCAGCCACCTGCTTTTCAGCTGCATATGGTGTTGCTATGATGATGATATCAGCTTCCCAGCCTGCTTCACGTGAACAGCTGATCCCTTCTATATCAGCAGTGGGAGATCCTTTCCTGATGCCGGCTTCCAGTTCTGACAACCTGCCTGCATTCTGGCTCATCAGAAGGAGCCTGTACGGTCCCTTTGCCAGGGTATGGGAAAGAGCAGAACCCATGTTCCCCGTTGCCCCGATGATTGCTATGGTTTGTTTCATTTGATCTTCTTTTGATTTCAATAGCAAAGCTACCAGCCTCCCGGGCGGTCACCATTGCGATAGCGCAAGAAAAATCATTGATAAATGTCAACCGGGCATCAGTATTGCAGCAGTGGATACAGGCAGGGGGTTGGTTTTCACTATATTTATTGTTGCAGAAAGATTGCCCTCAACCAGATACAAGCATGTCTATTTCAATATTTGAAGCCAGGCCGGGAATGGCCTTAGTTGTTTTGCCGGGAGAATCCACAAGGATCATGGCCGCCAGTAATGATTTTATCCAGTTTGCAGGTCTGCAAAAAAAGGATGTTGAAGGTATTTACCTGCAGGACCTTGTTTCCTCTTCTCATTTGCTTCCATCTGTTCAACTTGTCTTTAAAAACGGCAGGCAGCAGGTTTTACCTGCACAGCAGTATGAATTGAAATTGCCCGGTAGAATTACAAGGGATGTATTCTGGAAACTGGTCTTAACACCAGTTTGGGAAAAAGAAGAGATCACCTGTCTCATATTAAGTTTTGAAGAAGCCAGCCATGATTCTGATAAAAGAATTGCTGACCTGCACCAGATCGAAAAATCCTACCATGTATTTATGCAGGCGCCTGTGATAGTTGGCATTTTGCGTGGTGATGAATATAAAATTGACCTGGCCAATGAAGGATTGCTTGAGGTTTGGGGAAGAGGTCCTGAAGTCATCGGACAGCCTTTATTGCAGGCCATTCCCGAACTGGAAGCACAGGGATTCATTACCCTTCTCGACCAGGTGCGGGAAACAGGTGAACCATTTTATGCATTTGAATTCCCCATCATCCTGAACCGGAAAGGCCAGCCTGAAACACTTTATTTTGATTTTGTTTATAAAGCGATTTATGATGAAGGGGATCGTAAAAAAGCTTCCGGAATCATCAGCGTTGGTCATGATGTTACAGCAAGGATCGACGCCCGCAGGAGAGTGGAAGAGAGTGAATCCAAATACAGGGAATTGTTCAACTCCATGGACCAGGGTTTTTGCCTGGTGGAAATTCTGTACGACCAGGACCAGAAACCTGTTGATTACCGTTTCCTCGAAGCCAATCCTGTTTTTGAAAAACAAACCGGCTTAACAAATGCGCTTGGTAAAACGGCACTTGAACTGGTGCCGGGCCTGGAGCAGCATTGGATTGAATTGTATAGCCGTGTGGCGTCCACTGGTGAAACCATGCAATTTGTGGAAGGATCGGAAGCCATGGGTCGCTGGTTTGATGTGTATGCCTTCCGGATGGGTGGTGAGGGAAGCAGGAGAGTCGCCCTGCTTTTTACTGATGTCACGGAAAAAAGAAAGGGAGAAGAAGCGCTCAGGCAGAGTGAACGCAACCTTCGGAACACCATTTTACAGGCACCGGTCTCTATGAGCATATTGAGGGGTGAAGATTTTGTGGTGGAAATCGCCAATGAAAGAATGTTTGAACTATGGGGACGCAGTTCAGCGGAGATGCTGGGTAAACCCTTATTTGAAGGATTGCCTGAAGTGCGTGACCAGGGTTTTGAAGCCCTGCTCTCCAGTGTTTTTCATACGGGTAAAGAACATTCTGCCAATGCCACGGCGGTTAACCTTCCACGTGATGGTCATGTGGAAACTGTCTATTGCAATTTTTTATACACACCATTCCGTGAAGGCGATGGTACCATCTCGGGTATCATTGTAGTGGCAACAGAAGTAACGCAGCAGGTGAAAGCGCGCCAGCAGATAGAAGACCAGGTCAGGCAAAGAACACTGGAACTCGCAAAGGCCAATGAGGCGCTGATGCACAGCAACCAGGAATTGCAAAGGTCTAATGCCAACCTCGAGGAATTTGCCTATGCTGCCTCGCATGACCTGAAAGAGCCGATGAGAAAGATCCAGCTTTTTTCCGACCGTTTGAAAGAAGGCATGCATGACCGGATGAATACTGATGAGAAAAATTATTTTGACAGGATACTCCATGCAACACAGCGGATGAACACACTCATAGATGACCTGCTGATGTATTCACATGTAAGCCGTGGTGCGACACTGGAGGAAAAAGTGGATCTCAACCAGAAGGTCAAAATGGTTTTGAATGATTTGGAAGTGGAGATCGAGGAAAAAAATGCAAGGGTAAGTTTTGAGAATCTTCCCGTGATCACAGGTCACCGCAGACAGATTCAGCAACTGTTCCAGAACCTGATCGGCAATGCAATAAAATATACAAGGCCAGGTGTGGCCCCCGAAGTGAAGATCGAATCATCCATTGTGAAAGACCCTGGAAAGTTGAACGGTCTGCCTTCTGATAAAATGAACCAGCCTTATCACCTCATTACGGTCAGTGATAATGGAATTGGTTTTGAGCAGGAAGATGCGGACCGGATCTTTAATGTATTTACGAGATTGCATGGCAATGCTGAATATAAGGGAACAGGAGTTGGTTTATCAATAGCAAGAAAAGTGGTAGAGAACCATGGCGGCTATATATGGGCTGAAAGTGAGCCGGGAAAGGGATCAAAGTTCAGGGTTTTATTACCGGTGGAAGTGCAGCCAATGGCCAATAGCCAATAGCCTTTGCCCTAAAATATAGTTAGTTTAATATTTAAAACTATACTTACCGTCTTCCCGTCTTCCCGGCTATTCTTTGTACGAAATAATTTAGGCCGGGAAGGCGGGAAGACGGTAAGTAAATTCATTCATGAGTGGATGGTAATAGAGATCCCGGCTACTGGCTACTGACTTCCGACTAAAAGTCTTTCTGATCGGTTAAATTTGAAACATGGATATATCAGAACAGTTCAGGAACCAGGTAGGCCTTAAGTTTCAATTATACAACAGCCTCTTTACTTCCCTTCCTTTCCACCGCATAGAAAAAACCAATACCCACCTCATGATGTTCACCGACGATTGTGAGGAGGGTTATAAAAAAGGATTGAATCCCCAGCAGATCGTTGAGGATTTTTTCAGCCGAACACCATCCATCAGCACGGAGAAGGAAAGGATCGATACCATGTTCCGTTTTATCCAGTACGTGGAAAGGCAGGTGGTATTGTTTGATGCGCTTGAGGACGCTGCCTTCCGCGAGATCCATGATGTGAATGGTGAAGGCACATTGCGCGAAATGGAACAGCGCATCAAAAGAGGAAACCAGTTGCCTGAATTTGCGGAAGCATTAAAAACCTTCGCGGTTTCCCTGGTGCTCACTGCCCACCCCACACAGTTCTATCCAGGCCCTGTGCTGGGAATCATACATGACCTGGCAAGGGCATTAAAGGAAAATGATGTACGCCTGATCAATACCTACTTACAGCAATTAGGCAAAACACCATTACTGAAAAAAGAAAAACCCACTCCCTACCTGGAAGCGATGAGCCTTGTATGGTACCTGGAAAATGTTTTTTACACAGCAGCAGGTAAACTGCTCACACAATTAAAAACTACCATCCCCGATCTTGACCTCCTGTTGAATCCTGTAATCAAAATGGGTTTCTGGCCCGGGGGTGACCGCGACGGCAATCCAAATGTTACAGCTGAAACAACACTGAAAGTTGCAGATGCGCTACGTTCCAGCATCATCAAATGTTATTACCTCGATGTAAGAAAGATCAAAAGGCGCATCACTTTCAAAAACGCTGATGTGATCCTGGCCGACCTTGAGTCGAAATTGTATAACAATATTTTTATACCTGGCAAAAGAACGGACCTGACGAGAGAGGATATCCTGGATTCGCTTAACCGTATCCGTGAGATCATAGTTTATGAGCACAATGGTCTTTTTCTTCACCTGCTCGATAACCTGATCTATAAAGTGCAGGCATTCGGACTTCATTTCGCATCCCTGGACCTGAGACAGGAAAGTTCCATTCATGGAACGGTGCTTGGCGAACTGGAAAAAAAGGGATTGATCCCGCAAGGCTATGGTAGCTCCAATGAAGAAGGGCAAATGACAATACTGGGAAACCTGAGCGGGAAGATCAGCGCCGGGCCATTTGAAGGAATGGTCCGCGATACCATTGAATCTTTTGAAACGGTAGCCACGATCCAGCACCTGAACGGAAGATCAGGTTCTAACCGTTATATCATCAGCCAGTGCAAAAGCGCGGTGAATGTAATGGAGGTATATGGATTGTTTATGCTTACCGGTTATGAGCCTAATAATCTACATGTTGATATCGTCCCATTGTTTGAGACCATTGATGATTTGCGACGAGCACCCGAGATCATGAAGCAGTTGTATGAAAACGGGATCTATAAGCAACATTTGTCGCGCAGGAATAACCTCCAGACCATCATGCTGGGATTTTCTGATGGAACAAAAGGCGGCGGTTACCTCATGGCTAACTGGAGGATCTATAAAGCCAAGGAAACACTCTCTGCTCTCTCCAAATCCTATGGCATAGAAACTATTTTCTTTGATGGCCGTGGAGGGCCGCCGGCCAGGGGCGGGGGCAAGACACATAAATTTTACGCTTCCATTGGTAAGAATATCTCAACCAAAGAGATTCATCTCACTGTACAGGGACAGACCATCAGTTCCAATTTCGGAACAGTGGATGCAGCCGTATATAATATGGAGCAGCTGCTGAATGCTGGCATCTCCAATGAAATGTTTTCAAGGGCGGAGAATATCATGAACGCGGAGCAGGAAGCCATTCTGAATGAAATGGCCGAAACCAGCCTGAAAGCCTACAACCAGTTGAAAGAGCAGGAAACATTTATTCCTTACCTGCTGCAGCTAACTCCATTGCTTTATTTCAGTGATACCAATATCAGCAGCCGGCCTTCCAAAAGAGGTACCTCCCGCCAGTTCTCATTGAAAGACTTAAGGGCGATTCCTTTTGTCAGTGCCTGGAGCCAGATCAAACAGAATGTTCCCGGGGTTTATGGGATCGGCACTGCTTTGAAACTGATGGATGAAAAAGGCAAGCTGGGAGAGATCCGTTTTCTTTATAAACATTCCGCCTATTTCAAAACCCTGCTCGACAACTGCGAAATGGCCATGCGGAAAACTTTTTTTCCGCTCACTGCTTATCTGAGCGATCATCCCGAATTTGGCGCGATGTGGAATGATATCCGCGAGGAATACGAACGCACTGAAAAATATTTATCAAGGATTTCAGGACAGTCAGAACTGATGGGTGAATATCCTGTTGACCGGATCTCCATCCGCATGAGGGAAAAGATCGTACTGCCCCTGACCACCATACAGCAGTATGCGCTGATCCAGTTAAGAGATCCTGCTATATCACCTGAAAAAAAATCAGTGATGGAAAGACTGGTAGTACGCAGTTCTTTTGGCATTATCAATGCCGCCAGGAATTCAGCCTGATACGGTTACCAGCCGGCTTTGGTCCTTTGAAGGCAGCTCGCTTTTACCGGAAAGGAAGGCATCAACTTTTTTGGCGCATTCACGTCCTTCACTGATGGCCCATACAACCAGTGACTGGCCGCGGCGCATGTCACCCGCCGTAAAAATTTTGGCGATGCTGGTCTGGTAATTTTTTTCACTGGCCAGCACCATGCCTCTGGCATCAAGGTCTATCCCCAATTCATTGATTAATCCTTCCTGTTGGGGATGCAAAAATCCCATGGCGAGCAGGGCCAGCTCACAGGGAATGATCTTTTCCGTACCGGCTATCTCGTTAAATCCTGTTGCTTTTCCTTCAGCATTGGTGCTCCATTCAAGCTGCGCTATTTTCAGCGCTTTTAAATTCCCGTTTTCATCACCAATAAATGCCCTTGTTGTGATGGCCCAGAATCGTTCCGCCCCTTCTTCATGTGATGAAGTTGTTTTCAGGATCATGGGGTATTGAGGCCAGGGCATGTCCTTTGTTCTTTCCGCAGGAGGTTTAGGTAATAGTTCAAATTGTAAAACAGATGCTGCGTGTTGTCTTAAAGCTGTTCCGATACAATCACTGCCGGTGTCGCCACCACCGATCACAACTACATTTTTCCCCGAAGCGGAAATTTGTTTTTCTTCAAAATCTTCCCGGCTTATTTTTTTGTTTTGCTGTGTAAGAAAATCCATTGCAAAATGTACACCATTCAAATCCCTGCCAGGTATGGAAAGGTCACGGGGAATGGTGGCACCTCCAGCCAGCACTACTGCATGGTATTCTCTTAACAGGTCACCGATCTTTATATTTCTGCCCACTTCAGCATTGCACCTGAAGCTGATCCCTTCCGCCTCCATGATCCCGATCCTGCGCTCCACAACCCATTTTTCCAGTTTGAAATCCGGTATACCATAACGAAGAAGGCCGCCCGGGTAAGCTGCTCTTTCAAAAACTGTGACCAGGTGTCCTGCATCATTCAGCTGGGCGGCAGCGGCCAGCCCGGCAGGACCGGATCCAATTACTGCTACTTTTTTACCACTGCGGAATATTGGCGGCGATGGTTTCACCCATCCTTTTTCAAAAGCGATCTCTATGATATGTTTTTCAATTTCTTCAATTGTTACTGCAGGCTGGTTGATGCCCAGCACACAGGCGCTTTCGCAGGGAGCAGGACAGATCCTGCCGGTGAATTCCGGGAAGTTATTGGTTGATGAAAGGATCTGCCAGGCTTTTTCATACTGTTGCGCATATACAGCACTGTTAAAATCCGGAATGAAATTTCCCAGCGGACATCCATGGTGACAAAAAGGAATGCCGCAATCCATGCAGCGTGCTGACTGCCGGTTCAGTTCAGTTTCTTGATACATGCCTGTGAATTCCTTATAGTCCTGCAATCTTTCACTGACTGTTCTTTTTGCAGGCAATGCTCTTTCAAATTGTAGAAATCCCTGTGGATTGGCCATGTTGGTAATTTGATGATGAGATATTCTTTAGATATAAGGCAAGGAATAACAGGAAATGAAAATGGAAACATTTCAATGATGTCATCAGATCATCACATCCTGCTTACCTGCTTTCGCTTTCACTACTCTCTTATATTCTTTCGGAAAAACTTTGATAAATGCTTTCAGTTGATTGTTCAGGTCATCCAGGATAAATCCTGCTCTTGTACTTCCTGTAGATTGAAGATGTTCCTGCAGCATGCTTTCCAGTAACAATGCATCCTCATCATCTACGGGGTCCAGGTCCACCATATCCCTGTTGCAGCGGGAACTAAAGAGACCATTCACATCATATACATATGCAATACCTCCACTCATGCCGGCTGCGAAATTCCTGCCGGTATCACCAAGCACGAGTACCGTACCACCTGTCATGTATTCACAGCCATGATCACCCACGCCTTCCACTACCGCCTGCGCGCCCGAATTGCGCACACAAAACCTTTCCCCTGCCTTACCATTGATGAAAGCCTTGCCGGAAGTTGCACCATAGAATGCGACATTCCCTATGATGATATTATCCGCAGCAATAAATCCTGCATTGGCAGGAGGATAGATGGCCAGCCTGGCACCTGATAATCCTTTGCCGAAATAATCGTTGGCCGCACCTTCAAGCTCCAGGTAAATACCCTTTGCAGCGAATGCGCCAAAACTTTGTCCTGCTGTTCCATATAGTTTCACATGCACCAGGTTTTCATCAAGGCCTTCCGGCCCGTATCTTTTTGAAATTTCATAAGAGATCAAACTGCCAACGGCTCGGTCGGTATTGCTGATGGGAAACCTCACCTGGATTTTTTCGCCGTGCTCCAACGCGTTTTCTGCTTTGAGAATGATCTTGTTGTCGAGCTGTGATTCCAACTCATGTTCCTGGGAAATGGATTGATGGTTATTTCCATGGTATGATTTCTCACGGTAAAGCACAGGTGAAAGATCCAGCTTATGGTATTTCCAATGACTGATTTCTTCTTTCGTTGTAAGGCAGTCAGATTGCCCCACCATCTCATTGATGGTTCTGAATCCCAGGTCCGCCATGATCTCCCTTAATTCTTCCACTACCATCGTAAAATAATTCACCACATGCGCGGGATCACCGGTAAATCGTTTTCGCAGTTCAGGATCCTGTGTGGCAATGCCAACCGGACAGGTATTCTCATGGCATTTGCGCATCATGATACATCCTTCCACCACCAATGCGGCAGTTGCTATGCCCCATTCTTCCGCACCTAATAATGTGGCTATGGCAATATCACGTCCTGTTCTTAACTGGCCATCACACTGAACAACCACCCTGTTACGCAACTGGTTTTTTACCAGTGTCTGTTGTGTTTCTGCCAGCCCTAATTCCCATGGTAGTCCTGCATGTTTAATGGAGCTGATAGGTGAAGCGCCTGTTCCTCCGTCAGCACCCGAGATGAGGATCACATCTGCTTTTGCTTTGGTAACACCGGCAGCAATGGTTCCCACGCCTGCTTTTGAAACCAGCTTCACACTGATCCTTGCAAGCGGGCTGGCATTTTTCAAATCAAATATTAGTTGCGCCAGATCTTCAATGGAATAAATATCATGATGTGGTGGCGGAGAGATCAATCCCACACCGGGAGTGGCATGCCTTACTTTACCAATCCATTCATTCACTTTATGCCCGGGCAGTTGTCCTCCTTCCCCGGGCTTGGCACCCTGGGCCATTTTAATTTGTATTTCTTCCGCAAGCGCGAGATAATGACTGGTTACACCAAATCTTGCGGATGCCACCTGCCTGATGGAAGACCGCATGGAATCTCCATTGGCAAGCGGATGATTTCGCATAAGGTCTTCACCTCCTTCACCTGTATTACTCCTGGCACCCATACGGTTCATTGCAATGGCGAGCGTGGAATGTGCTTCATGGGAAATGGAACCAAAGCTCATGGCCCCGCAGGCAAATCTTTTGAGGATGGATGCTGTTGGTTCTACTTCATCAATGGAAATGGAAGGCCTGTTCTTTTTAAATTCCAGTAAACTGCGCAGCGTGCAGGCTTTTACATCCTGTTCATCTACAAGTTTTGAATATTTTTTAAAAATACTCCTGTCGTTACGGCTTGTTGCCTGCTGAAGCAGATGAATCGTTTGCGGGTTGAACAAATGAAATTCACCCTGTCTTCTCCACCGGTAAATACCACCCGGGGCAAGTTGTTCAAAAGAGATTTCTTTTCCACTGAAAGCAAACCTGTGTTTCGCCAGGGCTTCTATGGCCAGGTCATCAAGATCCAATCCTTCAATACGCGAAACGGTACCGGTGAAATAAGGATCCACCACGGCTTTGCTGATACCGATGATCTCGAAGATCTGCGCACCCTGGTAGGACTGCAAAGTGGAAATTCCCATCTTGGAAAACACTTTCAGCAAACCATCATTCACCGCGCGGATATAATTGCTAATGCCTGTTTCATTGCTGATGTTTGATGGTAAAATATTTTTTACCACCAGGTCTTCTATGGTTGACAGGGCCAGGTAAGGATTGATGGCCGTTGCGCCAAAACCAATGAGGCAGGCATAATGATGCACTTCCCATACATCACCTGCTTCGATCACCAGCCCAACCTGCCCGCGGTATCCCTTGCGGATCAGGTGGTGGTGCACGGCAGCAGTTGCCAGCAGGGAAGGTATGGCCGCATGATCCGAATCGATCGCGCGGTCAGAAAGAATGATCACCTCAAAACCGTCTTCCACTGCATCGGAAGCATAGCGGCATAAACGGTCCAAACCTTTTTTAAGCGAACCTGGTTTACCATCCGCAACAAAATAACATTGCAGTGTTTTTGCCTGGAAGATGCCGGTATCAATACTCCTGATCTTTTCCAGTTCATAATTGGTAAGCACAGGGTGCCGCAGTGCCACACTGTGACAGGAGAGGGGGTCTTCCGCTAAAAGATTTCCATTATTACCCGCGAAGGTGGAAAGTGACATCACCATTCTTTCCCTGATCGGGTCTATCGGTGGATTGGTAACCTGCGCGAAGAGTTGTTTGAAATAACTGCTTAAATGCTGTGGGTGTTCACTCAATACTGCAAGGGGAATATCAGCACCCATGGATCCAACCGGTTCCTTCCCGTCCTTTGCCATGGCTGCAATGATCATTTCAATATCTTCTGTAGAATAACCAAAAGCTTTCTGGTAGCGGAATACCTGTTCATGGGCAAGCTGCGTGAACATCACCCTGGGCTCCGGCAATTCTTCCAGGCGGATCTTGTATTTGTTCAGCCATTCCGCATAAGGTTTGGCAGAACAGATGGTTTGTTTTAATTCTTCATCACTGATGATCCTTTCCTGCTCCAGGTCCACGATAAACATTTTCCCCGGCTGCAGCCTTCCCTGTTCTTTTACCAGTGAAGGATCAACAGGTAATACTCCTGCTTCCGAAGCCATGATCACACGGTCATCTGTAGTCACACAATACCTTGAAGGTCTCAGCCCGTTCCTGTCAAGTGTGGCACCGATCATTTTCCCATCAGTGAAGGATATGGATGCGGGTCCGTCCCAGGGTTCCATGAAGGAAGAATGAAATTCATAGAAAGCTTTTTTCTCTGCCAACATCTCATCATGTCCGTCCCAGGCCTCCGGTATGAGCATCATCATTACATGCGGTAAGGAGCGCCCGCATAAGGTGAGGAGCTCGATCATATTATCGAGACAGGCTGAATCCGATTGTCCCTGGCTGATGACGGGTCTCAGCATATCCATTTCTTCTTTGGAGAAATAGGGGCTGGTAAAATTTTTCTCACTTGTCTTCAGCCAGTTCAGGTTTCCCTGCAGGGTATTGATCTCGCCATTATGGGCTATGTAACGGAATGGCTGGGCAAGTTTCCATGATGGAAAAGTATTGGTAGCAAACCGTGAATGTACCAGGCCGAATGCTGATACCATTCTTTTATCGTCCAGGTCTGGAAAATATTTGCGCAGCTGCCCGCTGGTGAGCTGCCCTTTATACACAATGGTCTTGTAAGAAAAGGAAGCGATGTAGAAATCATTTTGTTTTACGGTATTCTCCACCGTATGTGTCGCGAGGTTCTTCAAAAGAAAAAGTTTTCTTTCAAAATCTTCCGGGTTGGAAAGATGATCCGGGCAGGCTACAAATACCTGCTCCATGTCCGGTTCGACTGATAAGGCGGTCTCGCCGATTTCATCCGGTGATGTAGGGATTTTCCTGAAAGAGATGATCTCCAGCCCAAGTTTTTCTGCGCAGCGCTGCAGCACACTGCGGCATTCTTCTTTTACGCGGATGTTCTTTGAAAAAAACACCACGCCCACACCATATTTTTTGAAAGGAGGGAGGTGGATGCCGGCACGTGAACATTCATCAAATAAAAATTCATGGGGCATCTGTATCATGATGCCGGCACCGTCACCTGAATTGTTTTCACAACCGCAGGCGCCGCGGTGTTCCATGTTTTCAAGTATGGTGAGCGCATCAGCGATCACCTGGTGTGATTTATGGCTTTTGATGTTGACTACAAAACCGATTCCGCAGGAATCATGTTCGAATGCAGGTGAATAAAGACCGCCGCTTGCCATTGAAGAAGTTTTAAGAATGATTTCCCTGAAACGGTATAGCAAGCGGACTTTCTGAAATTACAAAAAAAGTATAGGCGGATTGCGGGTGTTGAAAAGATGTTGAATACGGATAAGTGAAAATTCAAAATTCAAAATCAAGTTCATAAAAGTCTCTTCGAAATTATGGACTGTACTTACCGTCTTCCCGTCTTCCCGGCTATTTGTATGCAATGAGGAAGGCCGGGAAGGCGGGAAGACGGTAAGTAGCGAACTCAATCCAAAATCTCTGCGCGATCTCCTTTTCTCCTTTTCTCTGCGGTTAAAAAAATGCTTTTGAATTTTCACCCTGTTTTAGAATTCACCACCTCCATCGTCCTCACATCATTCCTGTACTTATCCTGCATGATCACATGCATGGGTTTATTGGCGATCTTGCTCTTCACCCATGAAATAATATCCAGGTACACAAAAACCCTGCTCTGGTAAGGATTTTTTTCAAGCTGCTGAACCTTTTCCAGGAATTTTTCCAGCTCCGCCTTCATTTTATAGGTAGGGATATAAGCTGATCTTCTTAAAAATTTCAACATCTCTTCCTCGAAAGCCGTGAGGTTTTCCATTTTAGACATGAAGCGGTACACTGATTTGGATAAATGTTCCATCAGTTCATGGTTGCCCAGCTCAAAATGGGCGAGAAGGTGCATCAGCCTTGCATAACATAAAAGATCATAACGCAATCCCACATGATCGTTCAGGATCTTCTGCAGGTAATCAATAGCAGTACCATGCTCACCATTGCAGAAATAAAGACTGGCGATCTTGTAATGCAAAACCATCACCCGGTGCGGATCAATATACACGGCGTATTCATTGATCTTGTCATCAATGCCAGCTACCATGGCAACTCCTTCACGGAAGGTGCCTTTGAGAAAGTGCTCGTTGATCCTGGCCTGGAGAATATAAAGCTCAGAGTGGATGCGGAAATTCTCATTCTCCTGTACTCGTTCGGTTTTGGCAAATTGCTCGAACTGTGAAAGGGTAGCTGCGAATTTGCGGTGGTTGCGTAGATTGAAATGCGCATTCAGCAGGTTGTGAAGTCCTTTGATGTAGTGACCGGTCTCCACTCTTTTCATCAGCGGATGTTCATCAAACAGTTCCACCCATTTCTGCGCATAACGGTAATATTTTAAAAAATCCTGGAGAATGAATGCATACCAGCCAAAACTCTGGTAGAGATAAAGCCTTTCATAGAAGCCGGTCTGTTCCCAGGCATTTTTGGGTAACAGTTCATTTACAAATGCAAGGATCCTTTTTTCGTCTTCCTTATTGCGGGCATGTCCATGCCTGATATACCAGCTGTATAATTGCAAAGAAAGATTGGAGAGCCTTGCCACCATGTCAATATGCGTGCTCACCTGGATGGCTTCCGCGGAAAGGCTTTCAGCCCTGTCCTGCATGCTCCGGGTGATGTGAAGGGATTCGATCCTTTTTTCCAGAGCGATCACCTGGGTGAGATAGGTAAATTTCTGGTTGGCCTTGGCGGTCTCCTTTGCTTTTTCCAGCAGTTTGAGACTTTGTAAGAAAAGCCCTTTTTTATAAAGGATATGTGCGTAGTCAAATTGTTCGTTCAGTTGCAGGTCTATGCTGTCTGTGCTTTTGAGCAAACGGAGACTGGCAAGAACCTGCTTATAGAGGTGGGCTTTGAGATTGGATAATTGTGATTTCTGGATGGCTGGCAATTTCTTCAGCAGGAGTTTTTCATCATATTCCTCCTGGCGGTCCATGGCATCGAAGAGCTGTACGATCTTGAGGTTCTCATTCGAGGAACTGCGTTTGATATATAATTTAAAATGACGCTTCTCCGACTTCTCCATCGACTTGATCAACTGAAATAATATATCGGCAGAACGCTTGGACATAAGAGCTTCTTAATGGTTAAATGCAATGGCAGCAAGGGTTTGACAGGACCTGCAATTCTTTTGACATCATGAAAACGGTATAAAACTGTACCGTTAACCGCCCTTGCGGTCATTAATTTAGCAGCAGCAATGATCGAAAAGAAGCAAGCAATCGTGGAGTAAGCAATCGAAACACCCGGTTCAGGTCAACATATTCATATAGCAAGCAATCGTTAACGTCCGCTGTTTCTACAGTGGACTTTCTTTTGCCAATATAGCGAGAATATGAATAAAAAACCAAACCGGGACAAAAATCAGCACCCCGGGTTAAACCATGTAACCAAAAAGTCGGTCATCCTTATTCAGCTCTGTAAAACTGAAATGATGCGCCTCCAGTTTTTTTACCAGGGCTTCGTAATCAGATTTTGTCCTGAGTTCAATGCCTACCAGCGCCGGTCCTTTTTCCTTATTGTGTTTCTGTATGTATTCAAAACGGGTGATGTCGTCATGCGGTCCCAGTACCTGGTTCACAAATTCTTTTAGTGCGCCGGGGCGCTGTGCGAAGTTTACCAGGAAATAATGTTTCAGTCCTTCATACTGGAGCGACCGTTCACGGATCTCCTGCATTCTTTCAATATCATTATTGCCACCGCTTACAATACAGACGATCTTTTTTCCACGGATCGTTTCCCGGTAATCATCCAGGGCCGCTATGGATAAAGCCCCTGCCGGCTCCACCACGATCGCTTCTTCATTATAAAGTGAAAGGATGGTAGAACAAACCCTTCCTTCTGCAACAAGGTGCATTTCGTCAATCACTTCCCTGCAAATGGAAAAACTCAGATCGCCCACACGCTGAACCGCGGCCCCGTCAATGA
>CBDUBK010000007.1:0-16521 GCA_965365375.1 uncultured bacterium
CTTTCTATGAGTGGCGGGGCAAGAGTGAAAAAACGGGGCGGGCCAACTAAAGAAGAGCTTGCTATTCCGGGATTTACGGAAGGGTTACTCCTCTGGAACCATCATCATAATCACCGCCAGATGCCCTGGAAGGGTGAGCGGGATGTTTATAAGATCTGGCTTAGCGAGATCATTCTGCAGCAGACCCGGGTGGAGCAGGGGCTGAAATATTACCAAAACTTTATCAGCCAATTCCCTGATGTCCATGCTCTTGCCGCTGCACCTGAAGACGAGGTTTATAAATGCTGGGAAGGCCTGGGCTATTATTCCCGCTGCCGGAACCTGATATCTACTGCAAAATTTATTTCCAATGAAATGGGTGGCAACTTCCCGGGAGATTATGAATCAATCCTGGCGTTGAAAGGTATTGGTCCCTACACGGCTGCGGCCATTTCTTCATTTGCCTATAATCTTCCATACGCTGTGCTCGATGGGAATGTATACAGGGTCCTTTCACGTATCACAGGAAATGAAACCCCGGTGGACAGCGCTGAAGGAAAAAAATATTTTGCCTCGCTTGCACAAAAGCTGCTCCCGGACGGCAGGGCAGGCATCTATAACCAGGCAGTCATGGATTTTGGCGCAACCATCTGCAAACCACTCCCGGTTTGTGCAGATTGCTTTTACCGCGTTTCATGTGTGGCTTTTCAGTCAGGCCGGCAGGACGTACTGCCTGTAAAAGAAAAATCAATCCGCCAACGGTTGAGATGGATGCATTATTTTTTACTCGAACACCAGGGAGAGATACTTATCCGTAAAAGATCTGCCAGTGATATATGGAAAGACCTTCATGAGTTTTTATTGATTGAAACACCCGGAATATTAAATGAGCCGGAACTCTATGATGTATTCGCGAAACAGTTTGGTTTTCCCCTTACTATAATTTCCAAGGCTGAGCTTAAACAAAAACTAACCCACCAGCAGATACATTTTTCTTTTTACAGGATCAGCGTGCGCACCAAAAAAGATGTACCCGGTTTTTTATGGGTAAATCAACAGGACCTGGGGAATTATGCCTTTCCGAAGAGCTTACAACAGTTCCTTCAAAATCAACTGAAATGATTTAGGCAGCCTTGCTGGCAGAAAATTTGATGATTCTAATTAAATTTAGGAAACGTCAGACGATAGATCACAGATAAATCAGATTGTATGAGAGGCGTAAACAGGGTAATGCTGATCGGGAATTTAGGCAAGGATCCGGATGTTCAGTTTCTTGAAGGCAATATTGCCGTGGCTAAATTCCCTCTTGCCACTACGGAAACTTTCAAGGACAGGTCCGGTAAGCTCATCTCACAAACAGAATGGCATACAGTGGTTCTCTGGCGGGGACTTGCTGAACTGGCCCAGAAATACCTTCACAAAGGAAGCCTTGTATACATTGAAGGCCGTCTCCGCACAAGAAGCTGGGAGGATAAGGAGGGAAACCGCAAGTTTGCCACGGAAGTCGTGGGCGACAACCTCATCATGCTGGATAAAAGAACTGATGGCAGCGGGTTGGGCCACCAGGATGGCAATATTGAAGGATTTCCCGGCCCTGCAGGCCCTGGTGAAAATGCTCCGGACCTTGAGTATTGAAAAAGATTTATTTTTACGCTAATAACAGGCAGGCCTTTCGTCCTGCTTTTTATTTAGCATTGTTCACCAAATCATTTGAATGGACGCGTTCCCGGATACTGATCTGATATTCTTCCTTGCCATTAACCCGCAGAGCACGGTCTTCCTTGTTGTCTTTCTTTTCATACTGCTGATGCTCAGCTTCATTTCCGCGGGGGCGGAAGTGGCTTTGTTTTCACTTCAGAACAAGGACCTGAACATGCTTAAGACCAAACAGCATGCTGCAGCAAGACGCATTACTTCCCTGCTGGATGAAAGAAAAGCGGTTTATACTTCCCTGCTCATTGCGGGAGGTGTTTTTAATGTAAGCATCATCATCCTATCTAATTTTCTTCTTTCTTCTGTGCTAAAGCTTGGTACCATCAACCTGGGGGTGCCAGTAGATCTCAACATGCTGCTCAAGATCGTGATCATAGCTGTAGTCATTGTATTTTTTGTACGAATGCTTCCCAAGATCTGGGCTTCACAGAATACACTTCGTTTTGCTTACAGTGTTTCTTCGGTTGTGGAAGCTCTCCATCTCTTATTAAGAAGAATCAGTTTAAGAATGGTAGCTATTGCAGACCGTATCAGTGAAACCAGCGGAGCCAATGAATCGGAAGCAACCAGCATGAAAGAGCTGGATGATGCCATCGAGATCAATAATGTGCAGACTTCCATTGAAGAGAAGAATATTCTTAAAGGCATTGTCAAATTCAGTCACATTACCGTGAAGCAGATCATGCGATTCAGGCTTGATGTGAATGGCATTGATTACAATACATCCTTCCCTGAGCTGGTGAAAAAAGTAGAGGAGCTTCATTATTCCAGGCTGCCTGTTTACCGTAACAGCCTTGACGAAATCACAGGGATTATTAATACTAAAGACCTGCTTCCTTTCCTGCATGATCCGGAATTTGACTGGCACCCGCTCATTCGTTCGTCATTGTTTGTGCCGGAATCAAAACTGATCAAAGACCTGCTCCGTGAGTTCCAGGCCAAGCGTATCCATTTTGCGATAGTTGTGGATGAATTCGGGGGCACCAGTGGTATCGTGACCATGGAAGACATTCTTGAAGAGATCATAGGCGATATCAAGGACGAATTTGACGAAGAAGAGACAGCAGTTCGCAAGATTGATGAAAATACCTGGGTGGCAGATGCCAAAGTAATGTTGTATGATCTGTGCCGTACAATGCGGCTGCCCATAGATACGTTTGATGCCGTAAAAGGTGAAAGCGATTCACTCGGAGGCCTGGTCCTGGAACTGGCAGGAGAATTTCCTTCTGTAAATGAAACAGTCAATTGTGGTGACTTTGATTTCACCGTACTGGAGATCGAAAGAAACCGCATCCGTTCTGTACGCATCGTTGTCAACCTCAAAAACAATGAGAACTAAAATCTTCGTTTCATTCATCACTATTTTTTTACTGGCCTGCAACAGCGATTATGTGCAAAAGCCCAGAGGCTATTTTAAAATAGATCTGCCTGAAAAAAAATACCAGTCATTCCAGCAACCTGGTTATCCCTATAGTTTTGAATATCCTGTTTATGGGCAAGTTGTAAAAGACTCCCTGTTCTTTGACCAGAAAACTGAAAATGATTACTGGATCAATGTGGACTTTCCAGGCTTTAATGGAAGGATCCATTTGAGCTATAAGGAAGTCGGGCGCAATGATTTTGATTCGCTGGTAAATGATGCCTTTACCATGTCCTACAAGCAGCATACTTACAAAGCATCGGCCATCCAGCCTGAACCTTTTTCCACTGCTTCCGGTTATGGTGGCGTTTATTTCGTGCTGAAAGGCAATGCCGCCACGGGTAACCAGTTCTTTATAACCGATTCGGTAAAACATTTTTTACGAGGCGCCCTTTATTTCAATTCCACTCCCAATGCTGATTCCATCAAACCAGTGAACGACTTCCTGCGCAAGGATGTTGAGCACCTTATTGAAACTCTTCGCTGGAATTGAGCACATCATGATTTGAACATCTTTAGCCTTGAACCCTGAAAAATCAGGCAGGGAATGCGCATTCCAATAAATTCTTTTTTAATTTGAATGCCAACAACCACTGTTTATGAAGAGAATGCTTCTTGCTGCAGGCGTCCTGCTTTTGTATTTTTCAACCTATGCACAGCCAACTCCAGCTGTAATCGATTCTTTTAAGGCAGAACTGGCCAGGGTTACCCGGCCTGAGGACAGGATCTGGGTGCTTGGAAAATTATCCATGACCCTCATGAATAATAATATGGCAGAAGCCGACCGCTATGGAGCCATGATGAACCAGGAAGCCGAAGTATCGAGGGACAGGAAACTGATGGCTACTGCTCTATATTATAATGGCATGCGCTATTCAATATTTGTGCAGAGTAGTGCTTACCTGCAAAAATCCATTGACTACTATGTAAAGGGAGTTGCAATTGCACGCCAGAATAAGCTGGAAAAAGAACTGGCTCTCGGATATCTCTACCTGGCTGATGTTTATAACAAGATACCTGATCTCGAAAAATCATTAAGCTATGCCACCCAGGGATTCTCAGTGATTCAAAGTATCCGCAATGATAGTCTTGTTGTAGCAGCGCACCTGATGTATGGGAATATTTACCAGCGTAAGAAAGAAAGGGTTCTTGCCCTGAGAAATTACCTGGTAGCACTGCGAAAAGCCGAGGAAATGAAGGACCATGATGTAATGCGCAGTTGTTATGCCAATCTTTCTTCCTTTTATGCAGACATTGATGAATATGACAAGGCAATAGATTATGCCAAACTTTCCATGGACCAGCTGGAGTATACCACCTACGAAAACAAAAAATACCAGCACGTGGTGGACCTCTATAACCTTGGAAATTTATACATGGGAAAAAAAGATTTTGACATGTCTGTTTATTATTATGAAGAATCTATCCGGCAGGCCGATTCCATTAATTATGCTCCGTTAAAAATGCCGGGCTTTAACGGGCTGCTGAACCAGTACATCCAGGCAGATAAACCACAGGAAGCACTTGAGTATTTCAATAAAGCAACAGAACTCAAGCAGGCCATCAACAATTATGGATTCGGTCATTCCATTGACCATGCTTATGCTGTTATTTATACCCAGCTCAAAAAATTTGATTCAGCAAGCTACTATTTCGAAAAGGCCATGCCCGGGTTTGAAACCAAGACCACCCCGGCATCACGCCTGACTTTTTATGCGCACTACGCGAGGTTTTTTGAAAAATCGGGAAATGTGGATAAGGCTCTTGAATATTACAACAAGGCAAAAGGCCTGGCTGATGATATCTCCAACCTGGAATGGCAACAGAATATTGCCAGTGAACTCGATACGCTGTACGCACGAAAAGGTGATTATAAACTTTCCCATTATCACAATAAAATGCATGTGCTCTACAAAGACAGTTTAAGAAAAATGGGAGAAGAAAAAGACCTGTTGCAGATGGAGCTGGACAACGAAGAGCAGCGCCGGCAGCGGATTGCGCAGGAGGAAGCCGAAGCACTGAGGGCCAGGCATAATATCCAGTACATGGGTATTACCATAGCCATTGCTGTTGTTTTTCTTTTGCTTGTACTGATGGGTGCTTTTAAAGTGTCGGAAACAACTATAAAGGTCATGGGATTTTTTGCTTTTATCTTATTGTTTGAGTTCATTATACTGATAGCGGATAGCAAAATCCATCACTGGACCCATGGTGAACCCCTTCCCATCCTTGGCATCAAGATCATACTCATTGCCATGTTATTGCCCCTGCACCACTGGCTGGAGCATAAGGTAGTATCTTATCTGGCCTCCAAAAGACTGATACTCCCGGACGGTAAGAGCATCTGGAAGAATATTGTGAAAAGAAAAGAAATCAAGAACTGAGGCCTGGGCTACCTTTGCTGAAAATCTGTATTAGTGATTGCAATAGAAAATGTACTGGTGAGCGATGACGTTGTGGAAGCAAAATTTGTCTGCGACCTGCATAAATGCAAGGGTGGATGCTGCGAAGATGGTGATGCAGGCGCCCCGCTCGAAAAAGAAGAAAAAAAGATTATTGATGAACATTTTGAAGTAATCAAACCTTTTCTTACCAAAGAAGGATTGAAGGAAATTGAAAAACAGGGCAGGTATCTCTATGACCGTGAATTTGGCTGGGTAACACCCACTATCAATGGTAAGATCTGCGCATATGGTTTCCGCGATAAGCAGGGCATTATCAAATGCGGCATTGAAGCGGCTTATTATGCCGGCAAGCTGGAGTGGAAGAAACCTATCAGCTGTCATTTATATCCTATCAGGATCTCAAAAAGCAAGACCTATACAAATGTGAATTACGAACCAAGGGATGTTCTTTGCCAGCCCGGCTGCGCATTGGGAAAAAAACTCAAAATGCCGGTTTACCAGTTTTTGAAAGAAGCGATCGTTCGTAAGTTTGGAACTGAATTTTATGATACACTCCACCAGGTGGCTGTGTCTCATTATGATGAAGCGGGAAAAACAAAATAACCATGTCAGAAAAGGCTTCTTCTTTTATAGCCAAAAGCACCATAAAGGCCGGTGACCGGGAACACAGGCGCAAGATCAATTTTAATATCTCCAGATATAATGCTGTTGTACCCGTGGGCAAGAAACAGTTCATGGATGTGAACCTTGCCAGGGAGCAGGCAAAGAATATCAAGTGGAAGGCTATCGAAACACTGGACAAACAACTTGAAAATTTCGAAGCGAATATTTCAAAGCGCGGTGCCAGAGTAATATGGGCCGAAACTGCCGAAGAAGCATTGAGCGAAATACTGAAGATCTGCCAGGCAAAAAACTGCCGCACGATCGTGAAGAGCAAGAGCATGGTAACCGAAGAGATCCATCTCAACCGTTTTCTTGAAAAAAACCAGATTGAAAGTGTTGAAACAGATCTTGGTGAATATATCCAGCAGCTGGATGAAGAGCCTCCCTATCATATTGTGACACCTGCCATGCATAAAAGCAAGGAGGATGTTGCAAAACTTTTTGCAGATAAACTGGGAACCGATCCCAATCTTACACCTTCTCAGCTTACCATGGTGGCGAGGGAAAAACTCCGTGAAAAATATACCCAGGCAGAAATTGGAATCACCGGGGCAAATTTCCTTCTTGCTGATATTGGTGGTATTGCCATAACCGAAAACGAAGGAAACGGCAGACTGAGCTGCTCCTTTCCTAAAACACATATCGTGATCGCTGGCATAGAAAAAATGCTGCCTTCAATAAATGACCTGGCTCTATTCTGGCCCTTACTTGCTTCTTATGGAACAGGTCAAAAATTAACGGTTTACAGTTCCATAATCACAGGTCCGAGGCAACCACATGAAAAAGATGGCCCCGATGAAATGTATGTGATCCTGCTTGACAATGGAAGGACCAATATTCTTGCAGATGTAAAGGCACGTGAATCCCTGTACTGTATCCGTTGCGGTGCCTGCCTTAACGCCTGCCCGGTTTATAAAAATATTGGCGGACATTCTTACGAAACCACATACAGCGGGCCGATAGGTTCCGTGATCACCCCGCACCTGAAAGAAATGGGAGACTGGAAACACCTCAGTTATGCTTCATCTCTATGTGGTAACTGTACGGAAGTATGCGCGGTGAAGATCAACCTCCATGAACTCCTGCTCGACAACAGGAACAAGGCAGTGGAAACGGGCAATGCCTCATTTGGTGAAAAGATGGCCTGGAAATTCTGGAAGCGAGCCATGCTTAACAGGCGAATGATGAATATGGGTTCCGCATCCATAAAAAGCTGGGTGGTGAATACCTTTGTTAAGGACTGGAAGAAAAACCGGAGTGACCTGAAATTTCCATCTAAATCTTTCAGCCAGCAATGGAAAGAACGCAATCCCGGGAAATAGCCGGAGAAGTACTGGTGTTCAGTCATAGTGTGAGCCCCCGCCTTGCTTACATCACGGACCATTTATCTGATTACTACGGGGTAAAGTTTCACCTTGTATTCGATGAAGAAAGATACAGGGCTGATCCCTGCCTGTGCAGGATCAATTACAGTTACCACAGGATCATTCCGGGTGAAATATTCATTCATTCCCATGTTTTATTATTCGAATCATCTGTACGGCCTGTGAAGACAGATTGTTTTGAACTCAGGGAGTTCAAAGCATTTTTTAAAACAGAAGGTGACATTGGCTTTGATATTTTCGCAGCTGTTTTTTACCTGCTCACACGTTACGAAGAATATCTACCGCATAAAAAGGATGCTTACGGCAGGTATGCGCACGAAAATTCACTGGCTTACCGGGAAGGTTTTTTACAGGAACCCCTGATTGATAGCTGGCTGGAGGACTTCAGGAAAATCATTTCCGGAAAATGCCCGGCCTTTCCTTCTTCCCAAAGAAAGTTCAGGTTCAGGCCAAGCTATGATATTGATATGGCCTGGAGTTTTTTACATAAAGGCTGGAAAAGAAATGCCGGTGCCATAACGCTTTTGTTTCTGAAATTTAAATTCAGGAAAGCCATGCAGAGGATCGCGGTGCTGAAAGGTAATAGGCAGGATCCTTTCGATGCTTATGAATGGATGGACCAGCTGCACAGGGAATTCCATTTATCTCCTTTATATTTTTTTCTTTTCGCGAAGGAGCGCAGTAAGTATGACAGGAATATCGATATTCATAACAAAGCCTTCCTGGACCTGGTAAAAAATATTTCTTCAAAGTATGAAACAGGGATTCATCCTTCCTGGTACAGTGGTGATCATGGCCAAATGATTGCTGCAGAAAAAAAATTGCTGGAGGATGCCTCAGGTAAAAAGATTGAAAGCAGCCGGCAGCATTACATCCGCTTTGAATTACCTGGTACTTACAGGCAACTGGCAGAAGCAGGGATCAGGCATGAATATTCGATGGGCTATGGAAGCATTAATGGTTTCCGTGCTTCAGTGGCGCACGCTTTTTACTGGTATGATCTGAAGAAGGAAGAAAAAACCTCGCTGGAAATTCATCCTTTCTGTTTTATGGATGCCAATGCCTTTTATGAACAGGGGTTGAATGCTGAACAGGCACTAGAGGAGATGTTTAATTTATATGATGCAGCCAGGAAAGTGAATGGTGAAATGATCACTATATGGCATAATAGTTTTTTGGGTAGTGATGAAATGTTTGAAGGATGGAAGGATGTGTATGAAAAGTTTATCAGTAAAATATTTTCTGAACTTTCATATGAAAAAAATACATAGCCGGGAAGACGGGAAGGCGGTAATTAGTTTCATTTAGGAATGAAGTGTACTTAAATAACCCAGAGTCGGCTGTAAAAGCCCTTTCAATCTATCAGCCATTACTTCCCGCCTTCCCGCCTTCCCGGCCTTACTTTCTCTGGCTTTGAACTTTTCCCTAATCCCTTGGATCCCTTGTTAACTAAATAAACTCCATAAAGTGTAATCAAAACACCCAATCCGATCACCCATGTAAGGATCTCGCCAAAGATCAAAGCACCAAGCAAAACCGCAACAACAGGATTGATATATGCGTACAGCGATGCCTGTTGCGTGGATAGATTCTGCAGCGCATACAAATAAGCAATAAATGAAATCACGGAACCAAAAACCACCAGGTAAGCAATAGCAGTCCAGGATTGCCAGGGAATGGCATCAAGCCCAATGGCATTACCTGTAAGATGGGAACCAATGAATAAGGTTATTCCTGAAATGACCATTTGCAAACCCAGGCTGAAATAGGGATTAAAATTGGCAGCCTGTTTCTTGGTATACAATGTTCCGAAAGCCCAGGACCAGGTGGAAGCAAGCGAAAGAAAAATCCCGAAGCGGAAAGCAGGATTCCAGAAATCAGCCAGGTATTCATAAAAAATTACACAGATGCCGGTAAACCCAAGCAAAACACCAATCACGGTCTTGGGTTGCAGCCTGCTTCGTGTTCCAACAAAGCCAATAATCACCAGCCACAGTGGAAAGATGGCTCCAATGATAGAACCCAGGCCTGCAGAAATATATTGCACACCCCATGTGGAAAGCGCATTGCTCAGCATAAAATTCAGAAAGCTCAAAACAAGTATTGGTCCCCATTCCTTACCTCTTGGCCATGCAGCTTTTTTGAAAATAAAAAAAATTACATAGCAGGTGCCACCCAGGAATTGCCTGATACCGGCAAGTTGTACAGCCGGCATATGCTGCACCCCTTCTCTTGAAGCGATCCAGGTAGTTCCCCAGAAAAAACAAACCAGTGCCAGTGCGAAATATGCCTTGATCTTTCTTCCTTTCTTATGAATGGTTAGCGGGTTGAGATAGGAGATATACCTGATTGCGACGTTCAGGTTGTTCTGGGCATCGGATGCTACGGGATGTGGCTGGTTTGACTCAGAAGGCATTAAGCAAAAATCTATGGTCAGGTAAAATCAAAGTTTAATGTTCTTTGATTCAAATTAATATCAATGCCTGAAATGTCTCACACCCGTAATGACCATGGCGAGGTTGTTGGCCACGCAATAATCAATACTGTCTTTATCACGGATGGAGCCACCAGGCTGGATGAATGCTGAAATACCGGCTTCATGACCCAGCACCACGCAATCATTAAAAGGAAAGAAAGCATCACTGGCCATTACTGCACCAGTGAGATCAAAATTGAACTGTCTTGCTTTTTCCGCGGCATGGCGGAAGGCATCGATACGGCTTGTTTGCCCGCAACCTTTTCCTACCAGCTGTTTGTTCTTAACGATGGCGATAGCATTTGATTTGAGATGCTTGCATACCAGGTTTGCAAATACCAGGTCATCCTTTTCCCTATTATCGCAAGGCCTGCCGCCCACTTCTATCCACTGGTCAAAATTCACGGTATCCTTTTCCTGTTGCAGTGTTCCATTGAGTACCTGTTTGTAAACAATGGAATGTCCGGCGGAGTTTTTTAGTTGTAAAAGAATCCGGTTCTTTTTTCCTTTCAGGATCTGCAATGCATCTTCATTAAAGGATGGAGCGATAAGGACTTCGAAAAATATTTCACTGATGGCTTTTGCGGAAGCCGCATCTACGGGTGCATTACAAACCAGCACACCGCCAAAAGCACTTTCAGGATCTCCTTCCAGGGCTTTTTCCCATGCATGGATCAGTTCATCACGCATGGCTATTCCGCATACATTGGTATGTTTGATGATAGCGAAGGTTGTCTGGTTGAATTCGCGGATCAGTTCAATGGCAGCATCCACATCAACGAGGTTGTTATAAGAAAGTTCCTTGCCATGAAGCTGTTCAAAACTTTCATGAAGGTTGCCAAAGAAAACAGCCTGCTGGTGCGGGTTTTCTCCATAGCGCAGTACTGTTTTTTCTCCTGAGCCCAGTACATTCAATGGCTGGTCAGGGTGAAAATAATTGTTGATTGCAATATCGTATTGTGTAACAACCTGGAAAGCCTTTGCTGCGAAAGCCCTTCTTTGTTCCAGGCTTATCTCACCGTTCTGGTTTTCGAGTATTTGCACCAGCCCCGGATAATCATCTTTGGATGCAACTACCGCCACGTCAGAAAAATTCTTTGCTGCAGCGCGGATCATGGAAGGACCCCCGATATCAATCTTTTCAATGATCAGTTTTTCTTCACTCGTGGAAGCCACTGTTTCCTCAAATGGATAAAGGTCAACGATTACCAGATCAATAACCGGGATCTTGAATTCCTGCATCTCCCTGATATCATCTTCATTCTGTCTCCTGCCCAGGATGCCACCAAACACGGAAGGGTGAAGGGTTTTGACCCTCCCTCCCAGTATGGAAGGATAGGAAGTAAGTTCTTCCACCGGCACCACTTCTATGCCCAGGTTCTGGATAAAATTCTGTGTGCCTCCTGTTGAATAAATGGTTACACCCTGGTTTTGCAGGGCACGGACTACAGGTTCCAGCCCGTCCTTATAAAAAACGGAAATAAGGGCTGATGTGATTTTTTTGCTCATGTAAAATTGTATTGAAGGCAGGCAATCGTTAACCCTGAAAGGATCCCGGGAATCAGGGAGCCGCAAAGGTAGGGACTAGAAATTCATGACGAATGCACCTTTTTCTGAAATATCATAACAGGAAATTCCGGCTGAGCCACAATCTTTTTTCCAGAAGTTCGCCTTCCATGAAGGAACTGATCCATCAATTATTACCTGGCTGATCTCAAAAGCCTTTGCCAGGTCTTTAATATAGATTTTGGGATTGCCTGTCAGCACCAGCAGATCTATCCTGGTTTTTTCTCTCAATATTTTCCAGTTGTAAGCCGTATCCAGTATTAGTACCTGTTTGCCATGAATTTTAAATGACCGCGATAATTCAGTTTGTACTGCTGTAGCTCTGTGAAGTATCCTTGAAGGGCGTAAGTGAAAGTTTACTGACTGTGGATCGGTGGCGGTTCCATAAAAATGAAACCGTCTTCCACTAAGCAGTTCAACCGCAGTATGTTTTGGAATATTGTATACTATCAGTTTGTGCTGGTTAGAAGTTTTGATGAAGGATAGAGAGCGTAAGGATATAAAAATCAAAAAAGCCAGCCCGGAAAACCATAAGAGCCGCCTGAGTTTATACATCAGCCAGCAACAAAAAAAAATGATAAAGGCCATCAATGCCAATGCCTGTACAAAATTTATTGAAAGGCCGCTCCAGGCTGAAAAGGATAACCTGTCAAACTGTTCTATATAACTGTTCATGAAAAATATGCTCCAGTGCAGGAGTAAACCGAGCCAGTGGGCGAGGGCGCTGAAAAAAGAGAATACGCAAAGTAATATTTCACCAACCAGCACAAGACTTGAAAGCGGAACTGCTACGAGATTAGTAAAGAGGAACAAAGTAGGTAGCTGGTTAAAATGGTAAATACTCACCGGCATGGTGAGTAATTGAGCCGAGATGGTTACAGCATTGAGTTTCCAAACCGCATCCACCGGTTTATTTTTTATATAGAACCAGTTATATACCGGCTTGAAGAATATGATGATACTCAGTACTGCGGCATAGGAGAGCTGGAAGCCTGCATCCCAGAGCCAGTAGGGCTGGTAGCATAGCAATAAGAATGCGGAAAGCGCCAGGGTATTATATACAGATGCCTTCCTGTTGATCACTTCACCATAAGCGAGGAAGGTAAACATCACGGCAGATCTTAATACCGAAGGTTGTGCTCCTGCCAGGATACTGAAGATCCAGAGAGCTGCGATCACAAGAAGTAAACGCAGCCAGCCAAGACGCTTTGTTTTTTTTAAAGGTTTGGTCAACAGTAAAAGGATTCCATAAATAAGCCCAAGATGCAAACCAGAAATGGCAATTACGTGAACCACGCCGGTGTTGGAATAGGATTGAACAAGATTTTTATCAAGATCATCCTTATAACCGATCAATAATGCTTCTGCAAGACCCTGCTCTTTTTTCCCGGGAATGTATCGCTGAAGGGTTTTGACCACCCAGCTGCGGCAATCAAAAATGAAGGATCTGAAAAACTGCGTGGATTTACCGGGAAGTTCATAAATATCAGAAGGAGTAAGGTAAACCTGGTGTGTAATTCCCTGGAAAAGACAGTAACGGCTATAATCAAAACCACCCGGGTTACCGCTGTTTTGGATGGGCTGAAGATTTTTGCGGATAAGCATCCGGCTGCCATAGGTCAAATGACTGAAAGCGGAATCTTTTTTAAAGTAGATGATGATCTTACCACGTCTTCCGGGTCTGTTTGTAACTGGAAGTGTTTCTAGTTGAGCTTCTGTCTTGAAAGAATTTGGTTTGATCACAAGTGGTTCACTAAGTGTAATCATGGACAGGACGGTGTCTGGGAATTGGTGGCCTATCCAACCGGAATGATTGCGGACATCATTTTTATAAGCCAGCAGGCCACCGCCTGAAATGAACAGTATCGCGGTAAGAAGACCGGTAAAATAACTGAACCTGAACTTGATGGTGAGAGGGAGGATTGAATAACCTGTAAGTGCTGCGAACGCCGAAATAAATACCAGCAGGAGATGATGGAATTGAAATTGTAAATGGTAATGAAGAATGATCCCGGTAACAAGAGCGGGAAGCAGTCGAACAAAAGGCATCTTACTCCACCAATTGGGTTTCAATTGCTGCATCAGGAAAAATAGCCCCGTACAAGTAAATCAGGAGGGGAAAACCACCTTGGAATTAGGGGGATTTTCCGGCCGTTTTCAGCAAGGATTCAATTTTGAGTTTTTTTACCGCAGAGAAAATCAGCATTCTAAAGCCTATGACTGGCAAAAGAGAAATGGAGATGGCGCAGAGAGAGTCTTTTTGCTATCAGATGTTGGCCATGGGCACAAAGCATTGCTCAAGCTTTTGGTAAAGCCTGGATGTGCGATTCCGATTACTGACTTCAGACCTCTGACAATAATCTGCACTTTAATAGATGGCTCTGACTTTGAACTTTCAACTATGAACTTTGAACTACCCCCGCAACCGCTTCATTCCCTGAAAAAAATATATCATGCACATTCTTAATTACTTTGACTTTTCAATTTATTTCCACCAATTTTGCAGACAACCTATAAAATATTAAATCCAATACAGCAGCATGGGACTATTTAACTGGTTCACGCAGGAAATAGCGATAGATTTAGGAACCGCCAATACCTTGATAATCCACAATGACGAAGTCGTAGTGAATGAACCCTCTATCGTTGCTCTGAACCGCAACAACCCCAAAGAAGTTCTGGCCGTAGGCAAACGTGCCCTGATGATGCATGAAAAAACCCACGAAAGCATTAAAACCGTCAGGCCCCTTAAAGATGGTGTGATCGCAGATTTTAACGCAGCCGAGCTCATGCTCAGGGAGATGATCAAGATGGTCTATCCCAAAAAACCCCTTTTTCCTCCCAGCTGGCGCATGATGATCTGCATTCCTTCCTCCATTACCGAGGTAGAAAAAAGAGCAGTACGCGACAGTGCCGAACAGGCAGGGGCCAAAGAAGTTTACCTGATACATGAACCCATGGCAGCCGCCCTGGGTATAGGCATAGATGTGGAAGAACCTGTAGGAAACATGATCATTGACATTGGTGGTGGTACTACCGGTATTACCGTAATTGCCCTGGCAGGTATTGTTTGTGATCAATCTATCAGGATTGCCGGAGATGAATTTACAGCTGACATTATGGAAGCGCTTCGCCGCTATCATTCGCTGCTGATCGGTGAGAGGACAGCGGAGCAGATCAAGATCCAGATCGGTGCTGCCATGAAGGATATTGATAATCCCCCGGATGACCTACCTGTCAACGGCCGTGACCTGGTAACAGGTATCCCCAAGCAGATCATGGTGAGCTATCAGGAGATTGCCGAGGCCCTCGACAAAAGTATTTTCAAAATGGAAGAAGCCATCCTCAAGGCTCTTGAGCAGACTCCGCCGGAACTGGCTGCTGATATTTACAGGCGCGGACTTTACCTTACCGGTGGTGGCGCCCTCCTTAAAGGCCTTGACAAAAGGTTAAGCCAAAAAATCAAATTACCTGTGCACGTAGCCGATGATCCACTGAAGAGCGTGGTTCGTGGCACAGGATTAGCTTTGAAAAATTATGACCGTTATCCTTTTGTGATGAGATAGCTAATGGCTAATAGCCATTAGCCAATGGCCTTTTGCAATGCGTAACATCTTCCTATTCATCCGTAGCAATATCACTTTCCTGGCATTTGTAGTGCTGCAGGTTTTTGCTTTATGGATGTTTTTCAAGTTCAATAAACTGCACCATGCTGCTTTCCTTGGTGTGGCCAATGAGATCACAGGAAGCGTTAATACCCAGGTTGACAAACTGGACGATTATTTTCACCAGGGTGAGGAGAACAAAAGGGTTCACCGCATGAATGATTCCCTTTTGAACCTTTTACAATCCAATTTTGTTATTCCTGATACTTCTGAAACCCTCGTTGTTGATTCGGTGCGGGTGGATACCACTATGGGGGTGCGCCGTTATTTATGGAGGGATGCCAAAGTGGTATATAACGACCTGAACTCCCAAAAAAATTACCTGCAGATCAACAGGGGTTCCAACTATGGTATCCGTGATAACATGTCGGTACTGAGTTCTGATGGAGGAGTGGTTGGACAGGTAGTGAATGTAAGTCCGAACTTCAGCTCCGTGATGACCCTATTGCATGTACAAAGCTCCGTAAGTGCAGCCTTGAAAAAAACCAATGATGAAGGCCGCATCAGGTGGGATGGGAAGGACACCCGCTTTGTAACGATGGAAGGTATTGGTAAAAGTGTGGTAGTGAAGGTAGGTGATACGGTACTCACCAGTAAGGTTACCTATAATTTTCCCCCGGACAGGATGATTGGTACTGTTGCCCAGGTGAACAGTGACCCGGCCACAGGTTTTTATTTATTGAAGATCAAAACCGCTGTTAATTTCAGTAATGTACAGCAGGTATTCGTGGTGGAGAACCTGCAGCGGAATGAGCAGGTGCAATTGCAGAGAGATACAGAAAGGAAAGTTGACCAACAAAAAAGAACAAGCAATTGAGTGACCTGGTAAAAAATATATTCCGCCTGATCGTATTCATCCTGGTGCAGGTTTACATCCTCGACAAGATCCACCTGCACCGTTTTGTGATACCAGTTCTTTATTACCTTTTTATCCTCTGGCTTCCTTTCAGTCTTTCAAGAATATCCCTCCTGCTCATTGGATTTGCCACCGGCCTTTCCCTTGATTATTTTACCAATACTCCCGGGCTTCATGCTGCAGCCTGTGTGCTCATTGCATATGCAAGGCCTTTTATTATCAACCTGCTTACGCCAAAAGATTCGGCTGAGTTCAATTACCGCGAACCCTCTCCAAGGGCCATGGGCTGGGCACCTTATACTGTTTATGCTTTTGTGATGACCTTGTTACACCATACCTACCTCTACCTGCTGGAGTGGCTGGACCTGGGAAACCCGGTGGCCTTCGCCATAA
>CBDUBK010000008.1:0-16258 GCA_965365375.1 uncultured bacterium
TGGAATGCGGCTTTGAGAACAATAGGTCTGAGGTTGGGCTAACAGGTGAAACAAATTCCTGTGAAGACTAGTCCATGGTCCATCGTCCATGGTCCATGGTCTTTCATTATCATTGCATTGTGACCAACCGGCAAAGAAAAAAATTTCTAAAGGCTTTTATCTACGGGACCATGATTGCCGTGGTTTGTTTCATTGCCTACATTGGCTATTTATGGTTACAGCGTAAGGAACTCTCTTTTGTAAAATACCCGGAGTTTGGTATTGAAATTCCAAGTGCTTATGAAATCCATGGCATTGATGTTTCCAAATACCAGCAGCATATTGCCTGGGACATGGTGAAGCAGATGCAGGTGCGTGAAATTAAGATCGGTTTTGCTTTTATCAAGGCCACGGAAGGCATCAGCAGTTCCGACAGCTATTTCCGGCGCAACTGGAAGAATTCTAAAAAAGCAGGCATTACACGCGGTGCTTATCATTTTTTTATAGCGAGCAAGGATGGAAAAGCGCAGGCCAGGAATTTTATAAAACGGGTAGATATCGAAAGCGGTGACCTTCCGCCTGTTTTGGATGTAGAACAGAACAACGGAACATCCGCTACCAGGTTAAGGCAGGAAGTAAAAGCCTGGCTGGATGCGGTGCAGGCACATTATGGTGTGCAACCGATCATTTATACCAATGTTGATTTTTATAAGACCTACCTCAAAGGCCACTTCGATGATTATCCTTTATGGGTGGCGCATTACCTCCAGCCCAATAAACCACGCATCAGCAGGGAATGGTCTTTCTGGCAACACAGTGAATCGGGCAGGGTGAATGGCATTGTTTCGAAAGTTGACTTCAATGTATTCAACGGTGATTCCCTAAAATTTCGTGAATTGTTGGTGCCATAACCCGAAGCTCGCAGCTAGAAGCTCGCAGCTTTTTCATTACATTTCACCTATGGACGAATACAACACCGGGATGGATCCCGAGGTCAAAAAGTATTTCAGTAAGATCATGAGTTCATTTTTCTGGGGGCTTCTGTGGCTGCTGGGTATTGCTACTGCGGGAATATTTTTTAAACTTGGTATGGTAACAGAGGGCGCCAGGTGGTACCATATCGTTTTTTACCTGTTGGCATTTGTAACATTAATCCTGCTCATACGTAAATTCTATATTACCTGGCGTAAATAAAACAGCATGGAATTCAGGAAGCTCAGTAAACGGATCATCATCATTGGTGTGCTCATCATCTGGTTTATCAAATTCATTGTAAGACCATATGTGCCAATGGAGGGTTTTTTGCAATTCACAGCAGGCATTGCTCCCAACCTTTTAGGCTCCCTGCTGGTTCCTTTTGCAGCTTACTGGTTGTATACCCATCCCGGTTTTTTTAATGGCAGACTGCTGCGGTTTTATTTTTTCTCAGACACCCGGATTGTCTGCCTCACAGGATTTTCGCTTGCGCTTGTGAATGAATACCTGCAGCTCATCCCTTTCTTCGGCCGCACCTTTGATTATTATGACCTGGTATTTTCTGCAGTCGGACTGACACTTTCTTTTTACAGTTTCAGCTTTTTACAGAAAAGGCTTTCTGCTGCCTGATCAGGAACTGTGATCCGCTACGATCACCCATTTGCCTTTGATCTTGCGGTAAAGCAGGTTGTAATGCCCGCTCACATCTCCGATGCTTCGTTTGAGCATCCATTTTCCTACAACAAAAAAATATTCAGTAGAAAGCTGCTTCACCTGCAGCAGTTCAAATGACAGCTTACCCATGGAGGCTGTATCGGGGTATCCTTTCCTGTAGTTGGCAAGGGTTGCATTCCAGCCCCAGTTGATGCCGCTCTTGCCGATGAACATCAATGAATCATTTTTCCAGTAGGTTTCCATGAAGCCCTCCAGATCTCCCTTGTTCCAGCTGGCGGTTTGCCGTGCCAGCGATGCGCGGATCTGCTCTTCATCTGATTGGGCTGAGCCTTTCAGGCTTAAAAGGAGCAGGAAGAAGAATATTGATTTCATAGTAAATATTTCAATGATTAAATATAGAGAATAGCTGTTAAGGTGGGCTTTGTCCACTGTAGCTTTAGCGAAAGTGGGCTTTGTCCACCGTAGCTTCAGCGAAGGTGGGCTTTGTCCACTGTAGCTTTAGCGAAAGTGGGCTTTGTCCGCCGTAGCTTTAGCGAAGGTGGGCTTTGTCCACCGTAGCTTCAGCGAAGGTGGGCTTTGTCCACCGTAGCTTCAGCAAAGGTGGAAACGTTAACCAATTTACATGTCGTACCCCCTTCTGACTTTTAACTTTTGGATTTTGACTTTTACCTTCTGACCTGGTTTACCTTTGCGGCATAATTCAGCGCCATGTCTAAAAAAAGGATTTTTTACATCGTTTTCTTTACGGTACTGGTTGTAGGATTTTTCTTTACTATTTCCGCCATCATTCCGGAGTATGGAAAGGGACGGATGAAACCGATCAGCGTAGTGCAGCCATACAGTTTCATCAACCAGGATGGGCAAGTGTTCACAGACAAGGAAACGGCAGGCAAGGTGACGGCTGTAAATTTTTTCTTTACCACCTGTACCAGCATCTGCCCGGAAATGAATAATAACCTGAAACCGGTTTATGACCGTTTTAAAAACGAGCCGGGATTTATGCTGCTATCTTTTACTTCTGATCCCTACCGTGATTCAGCATCGAGGCTGAAGCATTATGCAGATTCACTCCGGGTCGATACCAAAAAATGGGTGTTCCTCACCGGAAGAAAAGACAGCCTGTATTCAACAGCCCGGCACAGTTATAAACTCGACAATCCTAAAAATTTTGTAGAGAATATCGAAGATGATTTCATTCATACACAGTTCGTGGCGCTGGTCAATAAAAAAGGTGAAGTAACCAAGATCTATGACGGGTTAAAACCTTCCGAACTTAAAACCATTGATGAGGACATTATAAAATTGCTGAAGGATTAGAATGAATACCGCATCTGCAAAACATATCAGTAACCGCCTCAATGACATCCTGCGAAGAAAACACCTGAGCATCACTGATAGCCGTAAGAAAATTCTTTCACTTTTTTTGAACAGCCAGGATGCGCTCACTCATGGTGATATAGAATCGAAGGCTGGTGAAAAATTTGACAGGGTTACAGTATACAGGACCCTGCAGACCTTTGTTGAAAAAGGCATCGTTCATACCATCCCTACTTCCGATAATTCCATCCGTTATGCTTTGTGCAAGGATTGTGAAGAGGGACACCATCACGACAACCATGTGCATTTCATCTGCAGCAACTGCAATAAAACTTTTTGCCTGGATGATGTGGTTTCGCCGCAGGTTGATCTTCCAAATGGATTTATTGCGGATAATGTACAGGTGGTGATCAATGGGATTTGCAGGGATTGCGGGGAAAAGCATTAACCGCCAAGAATTAAGAACGCCAAGGCTTGGCTTTACCTTGGCGTCCTTCTTTCTTGGCGGTTTAAAATTCAGGAATGCTGCGGTCTTGTCAATTCCTCCATCTCTTTCTGCACAAACAACATCAACTCATTGATATAATCCGGTGCAAAGCTGAATTTCAAGCCCGCTGCCTCGTACAATTGTGGTAAGGTCTTAGTACCCCCCAGCTTCAAAGCGTTGATATAATTATTGATGGCCTTATCCTTATTTTCTTTGAACTGTTTCCATAAACCGATCGCTCCCAGCTGGGCGATGCCATATTCGATATAATAGAACGGCACCTCATATAAATGCAATTGCCGCTGCCAGGAGTATTTTCTAAATTCTTCCAGCCCGGTTACGTCCATGGCATCAGAAGTGAATTCATTCAAAATTCTTCTCCAGTTTTCAGTTCTTTCCTCATCAGTATGATTTGGATTTTCATAAACCCAGTGCTGGAATTTATCAATGGTAGCGATCCAGGGGAAGATCGTCAGTACCCTTTCAAGCTGTTGTTGTTTGGCTCTTTTGAGGTCAGCAGGATCATCAAAGAAAACATCCCAGTAATCCATGCTGAATAATTCCATCGTCATGCTTGCCACTTCAGCGATCTCCATCGGGTATTCCTTAAAAGCTGTCAGTGGAAGATGATGGGCCAGGAAGGAATGTATGGCGTGACCACCTTCATGAACCATGGTGGTTACATCACCCATTTGCCCCGCGGCATTCATGAAAATAAAAGGTGCGCCAGTTTCAGGAAGGGGGCAGTTGTAACCGCCCGGTGCTTTTCCTTTGCGGCTGTCGAGATCAAGCCTGCCCATCTCTTTCATTTTCACCAGGCATTCTCCAAAAAACGGGTTCATCCTGTTAAAACATTCAATGGTCTTATTCACCAGTTCTTCCCCGGTCTTGAATGGCGTCAGAGGCTGAATGCCTTCCGGTTCCGCATCCACATCCCATGGCCTGAGACTGTCCAGTCCAAGTTTCTGTCTTTTCCTGTCGTAGATAAAACTCACTAGTGGAAGAATGCTGCTTTTTACAGCATCATGAAACTGGAAACAGTCTTCTTTTTTATAATCAAAACGCCCAAGGTCGGCGAATTTATAATCCCTGTAATTCGCAAAGCCTGCATTGCGTGCAACCTGGTCACGTTTCTGAACAAGCTTCGTAAACAGCTCATTCATTTGCTCCTTATCCTGCAGTCTCCTGTCCATGATCTTGCGGTAAACTTCTTCGCGCAATTCACGTTTGGGATTTTCTAAAAACTTGGTTGCCTGCTGCAGGGTATATTCCCTTCCTTCCACTTCCACGCTCATCTTGCCGGAGATCACACCGTATTGTTGTGCCAGCACAGCGATTTCTGCCTGAAGTGGAATATTCTCTTCCCTGAATAGTTCAATATTCTTTTTGACATTGCGCAGGTAAACCTGGTAAGCTTCGCCTTCGAGGGAAGCAGTGAATTCATTTTCTACCAGTTTGCGGTTGAGCTGGTCAGCATAGGGCTGGATCTTAGGCTGGATCTCCATCACAAAAAACGTGAAGGCTTCTTCCAGGCTTTTATTCTCTGTATCACAGGTCATGCGGATCTGTCTCCAGGCTGCATCTTCCCCTACTACGGCTTCCAACTCACTTACATCCTGCAGCCATTGTTCAAGAACAGCTTTCGTAGGCAGGGGCCTTTCCAGCAATTCCTTAAAATATGGTTCAATGGAAGTCCAGTCGGTGATCTTTAAATCTGATGGCAGATATTTTCGAGGGATGCTGGTGATCTGCGCGGTATATTGAAGTTCCTGTTCCTGCATGAATTAAGGGATTTTTGCATCGTTAACATCCAGCCGTCAAATAGCGGATGGCCTTTAGCTTTTGGCTGATGACTTATTCTTTTTTCTTTCTTGGCTTTTTGGGTTTTTCTTCTTCTGAACTGCTTTCTTCTTTATCAGCAGTCTTGGCTTTAGCCTTTGCCTTTGGTTTTTTTTCTGCGGCCGCTTCTACTTCTGCCTCTTCGGTATCACCTGCTTCTTCCTCATCTTCTTCCGGAGCCACCGTGAAATCAATATCATTATTTTTCAATACCTCGTACCATTTCACCATTTTCTTCATATCACTGGTGTACACTCTTTCGAAATCCAGTTCGGGGTAAACTTTTTCGAAATAAGATTTTACCGACTGGTTATCCTTGAGGTCAGGAAGTTTTTCCTTGCTGTCCTTCATGGCGATAAAAAGTTCAGAAAGCGCAACATTCTCGCGGCTGGTATACACTTCAATGCTCTCCAGGTGGGAAAGGTTATGGATCCTCGAAGAAATGAATTTTGTATTCTTATCATCAAGTGAACGCACGATGGCGCCGTCAGACTTACTGCTTAACACTTCATACAATCCAGGTAAGCCTGTAACGGCTACAATTCTTTTATACTCCATACTGTGAATTTAGGGCCTGCAATATAAACCGATTTATTAGCATTAATTAACCTGCGCTTCCCCGTGAAGGGCATGGTTTTTATTAATTTAACCTGAGCAAGTTAGATGTAAAATTGTATGATCAAGAGAATAGCTTTCGTTTGCCTGGCATTTTTGTTCTTTATTAATGTATCCGCCCAGACCCGTAACGTGGAAGGTTCCATAACTGACCAGCAGGGTAAATTCCCGCTTTCCGGCGCCAGTGTGCAGTTAAAAAATCTTTCGGACTCTGCCATCCAGCGTTCATTAACTGATTCTGCCGGACGTTTTATTTTTTCCGTGCAGAAACCTGACAGTTTCCAGGTTTCCTTCAGCTATATCGGTTACCAGTCCTTTTCAAGAACTATTGTTGTTGATAGTGCTGATGTTGTGATAGAGATCGCGGCAGTTCCGGCCTCATCTCCGGATCTTGCAACCGTAGTGATCAGGACCGCTGTATCACCTGTTTCACAAAAAGGAGATACCCTTCAGATCAATGCCAGCCAGTTTAAAGTGAATCCCGATGCTAGCGGAGAGGACCTGATCCGCAAAGTGCCCGGTGTAACAATCGAGAACGGCCAGGTGAAAGCCCAGGGTGAAAATGTTCAGAAAGTAACTATTGACGGCCGGGAACTTTTTGGAGATGATGCTACAGCAGCTTTAAGGAACCTTCCTGCAGAGATCATTGACAAGATCCAGATCTTCGACAGGCTGAGTGACCAGGCGCAGTTAACCGGGTTTGACGATGGTAATACGAGTAAATCCATCAATATCGTGACCAAGGCCAATATGCGAAACGGGCAATTCGGAAGGATTTACGCAGGATATGGTACAGACAGCAGGTACCAGGCAGGAGGTAATGCAACGATCCTGAAGGACAACCGGCGCATTTCCATTGTAGGAAATTTTAATAATGTGAACCAGCAGAATTTTTCCCAGCAGGATTTGCTTGGTGTCACCAGCAATCCCCAAAGAGGTGGCGGGGGCGGCAGGCAGGGCGGTGGAGCTCCCGGTGGTAACAGGGGTGGCGGCGGAGGTAATTTTGGTGGCGGCAACTTTGGAGGTGGAGGTAATTTTCTTGTAGGACAACAGAACGGCATCAACCGCACCAACGCATTCGGGATCAATTTTTCTGATGTACTGAGTCCAAAATTGACACTCAGCGGCAGTTACCTTTTCAATAATACAAGAAACACCACCAGCCAGCAATCGAGCCAGCAATTCTTTAATGGAAATTTATTCAACCAGGAAGACAACGCTGTAAGCACGAATAATAACCACCGTGTAAATATGAGGCTGGAATGGAAAATTGATTCTTCCAACCAGATCATTTTTACACCCAACCTGAGTTTCCAGTCCAACGAAGCCGAAAGGATCAGCACTACCAATAGCTTTAATCCTTCCAAACAAATCAGCGCAACAACCAATACAACCAACAGCAACAGGACCGGTAATAACCTGAACAATTCTATTCTCTACCGCCACTCATTCGCGAAAAGAGGAAGAACTTTTTCCATCAACCTGAATACTTCTTCCAACAGCAGGACAGGAGAAGTGTATGTAAACACCCTCCAAAGAAGTTTTGATGCGCAGAACCAGCCGGTAGACCAGGCAACGAGCAGGTTTACCGACCAGGTGAACGGAGGTTACCAGGTTTCTGCAAATCTCGTCTATACAGAACCGCTAAGCCTGAAAAGCCAGCTGCAACTTAACTACCAGCCTTCTTTCTCCAGGAATAAGGCTGATCAGGAAGCATACCGGTTCAATGCTAACGAAGACAAGTTTAATATTTTTGATACGACCCTGTCCAACCGTTTTGATAACAGGACAAAAGCGCAGAATGCAGGTGTGACCTACCGTTATGGCGACCGTGATAACCAGTTTTCGATTGGCGCAACCTACCAGAGAAACACTCTGATGAGTGAACAGGATTTTCCCAGGGAGCTTAATGTGAACAAAACATTCAACCGTATTTTACCAAATGCGCAATTGAGACTGAAATTATCTGCCCGGAGCAATATCCGCTTGTTCTACCGTTCCAATACCAACAACCCCTCTGTTACGCAGTTATCTGATGTGATCGATATCACCAACAGGCCATTCATTACCGCGGGCAACCCTGATCTCCGGCAGCAATTCATGAATATTATGAGCGGCCGGTATACGTTCACCAATACCGGCAAAGGCCTGCTGATCATGGGTAATATTTTTTACCAGACAGCCAGCGATTATATTTCACAGGCATCCTATTTTAATGCAGGTAATAATGATACACTGATCAGCATCAACAGCAACCAGGTGTTGCTGGCACCAGGCGAACAATTAAGAATTCCTGTGAACCTTGACGGTTACAGGAGCGTGAGATCACTCGTTACTTTATCTTTTCCATTACGTGCTATCAAATCAAACATCAACCTGAATGGCGGACTTACGTTTACCCGTCTCCCGGGAAGTCTTGATGGCATCACAAATATTTCGAACAATACCACATACAGTGCCGGTGCTGTTGTAGCAAGTAATGTGAGCGAGTTCGTGGATTTCACAGTTTCCTATACCGCCAATTTTAATAAAGTCAATAACAATACACAGAAAAATCTGAATGATGATTATTTCCAGCATGTAGCGGGATTGCAGCTGAATCTCCTTTCAAAAAATGGATGGTTCTTCCAGAATGATGTGAACAACCAGTTGTACAAGGGGCTTTCGCAGGGCTTCAACCAGAATTATACGCTATGGAATATGTCGGTTGGAAAAAAATTCCTGGAAAGCCGCAAGGGCGAATTGAAGCTGAGTGTATTTGACCTGCTGAAGCAGAACAGGAGTATTATCAGGAATGTAACTGAATTCGGAATTGAGGATGTGCGGAATGAAGTGCTTACGCAATACTTTATGCTCACCTTTACCTATAACCTCAGGAATTTTGGAACAGCGGCTGCAAGGGCAGCAAACCGGCAGGAGAGGCAGGGTGGAACAAGATTTTGATTTTTTTAGAAAGGCATGGCCGGGAAGACGGGAAGGCGGGAAATAGTTGTTGACGTAAGGATGTGTCTCATGATAACTATAAAGCTATTTGATCTCAGATGACATTACTTACCGTCTTCCCGGTCCGGCCTAAAAAAAATTTCAACCATTAACCTCTTTTAAAACTTTCTCAATTCTCGATTTCAAAGTTTCATAATCAGTAAACCCACTCACCAGTAAATAAAATTTCGAATCACTTACCTGCATCAGCACACAGGGAAAACCACTCACCTTCAATTGTTTTACCAGCGCGAATTCATAATAAGCCTTCTCCTGGTATTCTTCCGAACCCAGCTTTTCATAAAAATCCTTTTCAGGAATATCATATTTCTCCAGCAGGTGCCTGTATGCCTCTTTATCTGTAAGATCACGGCCTTCATAGTTCAACGCATACTGAAGATCTGTTGCCATCGCCACTGCATGTTCCGGATGGTACTCTTTAAAAATACAAAGTGCAACAGATGCCAAGGTTGAATCAGGATACCAGTCAGTATCATCAGGATGATTGACATGCCATAAAAAATCCTCACCGAATTTAATACCCGTCATTTCTTCCACCCGCTGGTAAGCTGTCTTTATATATTTCGCCATAGGTGCGAAATGCGTGGGTGTTTCCGGCAGAATCATTCCACCTGAAAGAACTTCAAATGCCAGCTGGTCTTTATACGCTTCAAATATTTTTTTTATTACAGGACTGAATCCATAACACCAGCCACAATAGGGATCATAGCAATAAAATATCGTCAAGGCCTGCACGGGTGATTCTTGTTGATCTGCCATATATGAAAATTCTTACAATAGCAGGCAAAGTTCGCCATTTCGTTGTAGTGATGCTGATCTTTTCAGAATACCAAAAAAAGCCAGGCGCATCTGCAGCCTGGCTGATCTGTAACCTCCCGCAATGTTTCCACTTATCTCATCAAACAATAACATTGCGAATGGGTGGATTACTTAAATGTTACGGGCTTCCTGTCTTTTACTACCGTTACTGAATTTCCTGGTTTGGTAAGTCCAACAAACAATACCATAGCCAGAACAACCAGCACCCCTAGTCTTACCAGGCTCAATGCTTCCCATGTCTCCGCACGAATAGTGAGATCGGAATCCGCCTGCGGGGCAGAAGCGGTGTTGATGATAGCCAGTAATTCTGGCACAAAATAGATAGCAGTTATGATCAGGATCCCGATATAACTTCCCAATACAATTACGATGTTCTTTCTTCTTGCTGTCTTCCAGTGAAAAGCCAGGAGCATGGAGAATAATAAAAGATTTACCGGGTGAATCATTTTCCAGAAAATATCAGCCTTTAATCCATGTTCACCCTGGAACATGGTCAATGATACCGGTGGTGCAGCCGACCAGGATGGCACCACGCTTAAATGTTCATAAACGGCGCCGCCAATGATGATGGCAAAAGCAAGGCAGGTGATAGCGTACAGAATATCCTTTTTCATGATTTTTTATTTTTGTTTTTAATTGTTTCCACAAAACAATATAAATTTGGACATTGTCCAAACAGCATCATGAATACACGGGAGAAAATACTGGATAGGGCGTTGAAATTGTTTAATGAACGGGGGATAGAGTATGTGGGTTTGCGTGAACTCGCTGCTGACCTGGATATCAGGGTTGGCAATATCAGCTATTATTTTCCAACCAAGGATGATCTTGTTTTTGAACTCTCACAGGAGCTGAGCAAAAAGAATGCGGCTGTCATGGTCAGCGATGCCAGTATTACATTGTATGGTTTCCTGGAGATCATGCAAAACATGTTTCACAACCAGCTGGCTTACCGCTGCCTGCTCTTAAGCGTGGTTCATGTGATGCGGCAGAACAAACTGGTAGCGGCAGCATATAAAAAAACCTATGGTAACAGGAGCACAACTATCGGCTCCAACCTCGAAGCCCTTCAGCATTCCGGTTACCTGGTATTCGAAAATGATGGTGATAAGGAATACCTTGTTTCTATGGTATCATTGATCGGCAGGTTCTGGATCTCGGAAGCTGCTGTTTCTTTCAGGAATTTGTCTGAAGAGGGGCAGGTAAAGTTTTACCTCAGGCAGCTCGCCACCACTTTAAACGCCTTTGCTTCGGCCAAGGGCCGTAAGGAAATAAAAAAATTTATAGAAGAACTATCTTAACCTCCGCTCTCCGCTCTCTTTCTGTTTCTGTTTCTCTTTCTCTTTCTCTTAGTGCGCTTCCAGCCAGTTAACCCCTTCTCCCACTTCAGCGATCACAGGAACACCGTTAGGTAAATTCATTGCAGACTGCATGCAGTCAAGAATTACCGGCTTAAGGCTTTCCGCTTCTTCTTTCAGTGCATCAAAAACCAGTTCATCATGTACCTGCAGGATCATTTTTGATTTGAAGCCTTTATCCTTAATAGCCTGGTGCAGTTTCACCATTGCAAGTTTGATCATGTCCGCCGCCGTTCCCTGGATGGGTGAGTTGATGGCGTTTCTTTCCGCGTATCCTCTTACCGTAAAATTCGCGGAGTTAATATCCTTCAGCCAGCGCTTGCGGCCAAGTATGGTCTGTACATAACCATGCTCGCGGCAGAAATTGATCATATCATCCATGTATTTCGTAATGCCGGCAAATTCTTTTTTGTAATTATCGATGATGGTCTTGGCTTCTGTACGGCTGATGCCCAGGTTTTCCGCCAGGCCAAACGCACCCTGGCCATAGATGATTCCAAAGTTTACACTTTTGGCTTTGCGGCGCATATCCTTGGTCACGGCTTCTTCATCCACACCGTATACTTTCGCAGCAGTCGCAATATGCACATCTTTCTGGTTCCTGAAAGCCTCACACATTACAGGATCGGCACTCAGCGCTGCCACGATCCTTAATTCAATTTGTGAATAGTCGGCACTCAGTAAAACATGATTTTCATCTCTTGGAATAAAAGCCTTGCGGATCTCACGGCCTCTTTCTGTTTTGATCGGTATGTTCTGGAGATTGGGATTATTACTGTTCAACCTTCCCGTCACAACTGCAGCCTGCCCATAAGTTGTATGTACCCTTCCAGTTTTTTTATTGATCAGCAAAGGCAGGGCATCCACATAGGTAGAACGCAGTTTGGTGTATTCACGGTAAGCAAGAATATCATCCGCGACAGGGTGTAAGACCGCGAGCTTTCTCAACACAAATTCATCTGTTGCATACTGGCCGGTCTTGGTTTTTTTTGCCTTTGGATCAAGTTTCAGTTTTTCAAACAGTACTTCGCCCAGTTGTTTGGGTGAACCAAGATTAAATCTTACCCCTGCAGCTTCATAAACTTTTTCTTCATGAACCCTTGCTTCTATTTCCAGTACTCTTGAATATTCTTTTAAAAAATCCATGTCAATCCGTACGCCCTCAAACTCCATATCCGTGAGCACTTTGACCAGCGGGTTTTCAGCTTCAACAAAAACTTTTTCAACATCAACCTCTTTGAGTTTTGGTTCAAAGATGGGCTTGAACTGCAATGTAACATCCGCGTCTTCAGCTGCATAATCCTTTACCTTCTCTATTTCAATATCCTTCATGCATAACTGGTTCCTCCCTTTCTTACCTAACAGCTCCTCGATATGTATGGGTTCATAATTAAGGTATTTAGCACTGAGCCAGTCCATATTGCTCTTGCCATCCGGTTCAATAAGGAAATGTGCCAGCATGGTATCAAAAAACCTTCCTTTCAATTCCACATCATACCATTTCAGCATGAGCAGATCGTACTTGATATTATGCCCGATCCATAATTTACTTTCGTCATTGAACAATGATTCAAACCTCGAAAGGATTTTTTTAGTGGCTTCACGGTCATCACAAGGCACGGGAATGTACCAGCCATGGTGTGGGCGAACAGCAAAACTCAAACCCACAAGATCCGCGTCATTGGCATCAATTCCTGTTGTTTCGGTATCAAAAGAAATTTCCTGGTGGCGGTTTAATTCTTCAAGCAATGCCGAGAATTCAGCTTCACTTTCCACGAGTTCATAATCGTGTGGGGTGTTATGAATATTATTTCCTGGTTGTACCACCGTGATTACTTCGGGAGCTTCTGTAGCAGGGGTTGATCCATTGCCGAAAAGTTCCGCCTGGATGCCTCCTGGTTTTTTCTGCCCCCCTGCGTCACCCCCTTCCTCACCAAACAGTCTTTTGGCTATGGTCCTGAATTCAAGTTCATTGAACACTTCCATCAATGCTTCTTTATTCCAGTCACGGATCAGAAAGTTCTCTTCATGAAATTCCACCGGCACTGAGGTGATGATGGTAGCGAGTTTTTTGGAAATGACTGCATCATCCTTTCCTTTACGGATCTTTTCTCCAAGTGCTCCCTTGATATTATCAGCATTCGCAAGCACGTTCTCAAGCGTTTTATATTCAGTCAGCAATTTGCAGGCGGTCTTTTGTCCCACACCGGCAATGCCCGGTATATTATCAACAGCATCACCCATCAATCCAAGAATATCTATTACCTGGTCAACAGATTCAATGCACCATTTTTCACAGACTTCTTTCGGACCCATGATCTCCACATCACCACCCTGGTAACCTGGCTTATAAATTTTAATCTTATCAGAAACGAGCTGGCCATAATCTTTGTCTGGTGTCACCATGAAAACTTCATAACCCAGCTTCTCCGCCTGTTTGCTCAAAGTTCCGATCACATCATCGGCTTCGTAACCATCACTTTCTATGATGGGTACATTGAGCCCGCTGATAATTCTTTTGATATCAGGAATGGATGCAGTGAGGTCTTCAGGAGCATCCTGGCGGTTGGCTTTATATTCCGTGAAATCAGTATGGCGTTCAGTTGGTGCTGCAGTATCAAAACAAACAGCCATGTGCGTAGGCTTCTGGTTGTTGATCAGCTCAATGATGGTATTGGTAAAACCGAATTGCGCATTGGTATTTTTTCCTTTTGAAGTGATCCTTGGATTGCGGATCAGGGCATAATAAGCGCGAAAGATCAGTGCATAAGCATCCAGTAAGAAGAGCCGTTTGTCCATGCCTCAAAAATACAGGCAATTGTCCACCAACTGGCAGCTGGCAGCTGGAAGCAAGCAGGTAAAAAAACAAACCCCGCAAAAAGCGGGGAAGTTTCTAAATAATTAGTAAAGAGAAGGGTTAGTAAAAAACTTTAGTTGCTCAACTGGGCTGTGCTGGCTTCTTTATTTTCTGCTTTCATAATGTATTGTTCCGGGTGTTCAACCAGTACAGTACCCTTTACGGTAGTAGAAGTTGACTGCGGTGCAGGTACGGCAGCTGATACATTGTCTTTGTGAATAAAATTGAGATAAAGTGCGAAGAAGAGCAGGTTAAATGCAAAGAAGTTAAGTACCCTGGATATACGCTTTTTCATAAAATAGGATTTTGGTGGTTCGGCCGACAAAATATAAATAGTAACCCCGTCTTGCAAGTGAATTACCTGGAATTTTTTAAAATCAGGGGAAACCACTTGGAAAACCCCTCGTAGATCTACGTTACTTCATTTCCTGGAGCTTTTTCTGGAGGCTGAACATTTCATCTCTTAACCGGGCGGCTTCCATAAAATCCAGGTCCCTGGCAGCTTTTTCCATTTCTTTTTTAGTCCTTGTGATCAGCTTTTCAAGTTGTGGTATCGTATTGTACTCCACCTCCGGTTCTGCGGCCCTCGTTACTATCTCGCCAATTGCAAATGGAGAATCAGGATCATAACCCTTGATATCCAGTACCGAGGTCTGTGCCATCACCTGGTCAATGGATTTTTTGACCGTGGCGGGAGTAATGTTGTGCGTGATATTGTATGCTACCTGTTTTTCGCGGCGGCGGTTGGTTTCGTCGATAGTTCTTTGCATGCTCTCGGTAATACTGTCGGCATAAAAGATCACCAGCCCGTCCACATTCCTGGCCGCACGGCCTGCGGTCTGCGTAAGCGAACGTTCATTTCTCAAAAAACCTTCTTTATCCGCATCAAGAATAGCCACCAGTGAAACTTCCGGAAGATCCAGGCCCTCACGTAAAAGGTTCACGCCTACCAGCACATCGATCTTACCCAGCCTCAGGTCTCTCAGGATCTCGATGCGTTCCAGGGTATCCACCTCGCTGTGAATATACTTGGAACGGATATCGATCCGCTTGAGGTATTTGTCCATTTCTTCCGCCATTCTTTTGGTCAGCGTGGTAACCAGCACCCGGTCTCCTTTTTTGACGGTCTTGTCAATTTCATCCAGCAGGTCATCGATCTGGTTCACACTGGGCCTTACTTCTATAGGTGGCTCGAGCAATCCTGTCGGCCGTACTACCTGCTCCACTACCACACCCCCGGTCTGTTCCAGTTCATAATCACCGGGTGTTGCACTTACATAAATCACCTGGTTGAGCAGGTCGGAGAATTCATGGAAATTCAGCGGCCTGTTGTCCAGTGCGGAGGGTAGCCTGAATCCATAATCCACCAGTGTCAGTTTACGGCTGCGGTCACCACCATACATGCCACTCACCTGTGGGATAGTCTGGTGGCTTTCATCAATCACGCATAAAAAATCTTTCGGAAAATAATCCAGCAGGCAGAAAGGCCTGGTACCGGGACGGCGCCTGTCAAAGAACCTGGAATAGTTCTCGATTCCATTGCAAAAACCGAGTTCACGGATCATTTCAAGATCATATTCAACACGCTCTTTCAGTCTTTGGGCTTCAATGAATTTGCCGATGCTTTTGAAATATTCCACCTGGGCATTCATTTCATCCTGGATCTCGTACATCACGTCATTGATGATATCCTTTGGCGCAACATAAAGGTTGGCAGGGAAGATGGCGGCGTCCTGAAGTTTACCGATTCTTTTACCATTCGGAATTTCAATGCTTTCTATTTCTTCAATTTCATCGCCAAAGAATGTAACGCGGTAACCATAATCCACATAGGGCAGGTTGATATCCACCGTATCGCCTTTTACCCGGAAGGTTCCGCGGTTAAAATCTATGGATGTACGGTTGTAAAGAGAATTCACCAGGGAATGTAAAAATCCCTGTCTTGATATATTGTCGCCCTTGGAAATGCGAACGATCCCGCTTTCATAATCAGTGGGGTTACCCATACCGTAAATGCAGCTCACAGAAGCCACCACGATGATGTCCCTTCTTCCCGAAAGAAGGCTGGTAGTCGCCCGAAGTCTCAGTTTATCCAGCTCCTCGTTGATGTTGAGGTCTTTCTCGATATAAGTATCTGTGGTGGGCATATAGGCTTCCGGCTGGTAATAATCATAGTAGGAAACAAAATACTCCACGGCATTATCCGGGAAGAACTGCCGGAACTCTCCATAGAGCTGGGCCACCAGGGTTTTATTATGTGTAAGTACAAGGGTGGGCCTTTGAACATTCTGGATCACATTGGCTACGGTAAAGGTTTTACCGCTGCCGGTCACC